>JAEWCK010000116.1 GCA_023390675.1 Pseudomonadota bacterium | reverse complement strand
CACCGGAGCGGGCGGCGGCGTCGGCACGGGCGTGGCCGGCAGCGGCTGGACGATCGGTGTCGGGCGCTCGACAAATTGCGGCGGGCCGGGCAGCGAGCTCGCCGCGGCGGTCTGGACCGGCGCGGGCGTGGGCGTCGGGACGGGTGCCGGCGCAGGAGTCGGCTCGCGATCGCGCCGTCCGCGGCGGCTTTTCTGCTCAGGCTGGGAAGCAGGCGTCGGCGTGGGCGTAACGGAGGCCATCTGCACCGGACGCGGCGGCGCGGAATATTGTGGCAGCGCGGGCGCCAGCCGGGCGTCGGCGAGCCGCGCCTGCGTGGGCGAAAGCTCGCCGAAATGCACCGCGAAGGCGCGGTCGGCGGGTCCCAGCGTCGCGAGACGGCGGAAGAAGGGCGTGAGCGACGCGCCCATATTGCCCGGCATCATGCTCGCGGCGATCCGCTCGGCGCCGGGTACATCGCCGTTCATCGCGAGGATGAAAGCGCGCGCCCGCCACGCCGCGCGGTCGCTGCGGCGGAGCAACGGATCGAGCTGCTTCATCGCCTCGTCGGTGTCGCCCGAAATGCCGAGCGACAGCGCGTACCGGCGCACCGTCTCGTCGTCCGCACCGTCCATGAGCGCGAGCTTGTAGTCCCGTTGGGCGAGCCCAGGCTGGCCGAGCAGATCGTAGGCGAAGCCGCGATCGGCGGCATAGTCACGGGGGGAAAGCCCGCGCACCTCGGCAGTCCGGAACAGGCTCAGCGCCTCCCCGGGCCGTTCGAGCCGCACCAGCGCCATGCCGCGTCCGGCGGCGATGCGTGGATTGGACGGATCGATCGATTCGGCGCGCTGGAAAAAGGCAAGCGCGGCAGCGGTGTCACCCAGCCGTGCGCTCAGCATGCCCGCTTCGAGCAGCGCGGCCACGTCCCGCGGATCGGCGGCGAGGACGCGGATCTGCTCGGCGAGCCGATCGGCATCGGGATTGGGCCGCGCGACGACTTCGGTCTGCGCCAGCGCAGGCGCACCACACCCCGCCGCAACGGCAAAGACGAGCGCACTGGAAGCGAGGAAGCTGATCCGGAGCATCGGTGACGCGAGCCTAGACGGGCCGCTGGCTGAACGGCGGCTGACGACGCGAGGGCGGTTCGCCGAAACGAGCCGCCCCGGCGACGAACATTATTGGTTGTTCTGGCTGCGCAGGAAGCGCGGGATGTCGAGCGCGTCCTTGTCATCGTCCTCGTCGGGCGTCTTGCTTGCGCCGCGCGAGGCCGACGCCATGCGCTCGAACAAGGTACCCCCGAGCTTGCGCGCGGGCTTCTCGGCCGGAACGGGCGGAGCGGCCGCCTCCTCCTCGCCGCCGGTCAGCCAGCGGCGGCGCGTGGCAACGTCCGGCGAGGGTGCCGGCTCGGGTTCGGCTTCGGGCGCGACTTCGGAACCGAGCAGCAGCTCGTCGTCATCGCCTTCGCCGCCGTCGTCGACCCATCCGGTGGGCTCGGCGCTCGCCGCCTCGGGCTGCGGCTCTGGCTCATAGGCCTCGGGAATGGGCGGAGACAGCGGCGCGGGCTCGGCCTCGGCGGCCGGTGCATAGGTTTCGGCCTCTGGCTCGGAGAAACCCGGCTGCGGCGCTTCGGCCGCGGGCTCGGGCGCTGCCACAGGCTCGGCAGCGGCGGCGCGGCGCGGCGTCGAGAAGGAGAAGACGCGCGGCTGCTCGGCACGCGGCGCAGCCGAAGCCTGGGCCTCGGCGTCGATGCCGGTGGCGACCACCGAGACGCGGATCTTGCCTTCGAGCTCGGGATTGAACGCCGAACCCCAGATGATGTTGGCGTCGGGATCGACCAGCTCGCGGATATGGTTGGCGGCCTCGTCGACTTCGAGCAGGCGCATGTCCTCACCGCCGGTGATCGAGACGATCACGCCCTTGGCGCCGTTCATCGAGACGCCGTCGAGCAGCGGGTTGGCGATCGCCTTCTGCGCGGCGATGAGCGCGCGATCGTCGCCCTCGGCCTCGCCGGTGCCCATCATCGCCTTGCCCATCTCCTGCATCACCGAGCGGACGTCGGCGAAGTCGAGGTTGATGAGGCCGGGCATGACCATCAGGTCCGTGATACCGCGCACGCCCTGCTGGAGCACTTCGTCAGCCATCTCGAACGCTTCCTTGAAGGTCGTGTTCGCATTGGCAATCAGGAACAGGTTCTGGTTCGGGATGACGATCAGCGTGTCGACGTACTTCTGAAGCTCCTCGATCCCCATCTCGGCCGAGGTCGCGCGGCGCTTGCCTTCGAACGCGAACGGCTTGGTCACGACCCCGACGGTCAGGATGCCCATGTCGCGCGCGGCCTTGGCGATCACCGGAGCGGCGCCGGTGCCCGTCCCGCCGCCCATGCCGGCGGCGAGGAACACCATGTGCGCGCCCTCGAGCGCCTTCTGGACCTGCTCGATCGTCTCCTCGGCGGCGGCGCGGCCGATCTCGGGACGGCTGCCCGCGCCCAACCCTTGGGTGATCTTCGCCCCGAGTTGGATGCGGTGCCCCGCAGCGGACTGCTTGAGCGCCTGCGCATCCGTGTTCGCGACGACGAAGTCGACTCCCTGCACGTCGGCGCGGATCATGTTGGCGATGGCGTTGCCGCCCGCTCCGCCGACGCCGATCACGGTGATCCGGGGCGTCAGCTCATCCACATCGGGCGGAAGGAAATCGATGCTCATCGTCTTGGTCTCCCCACGCGCCAAACCTGTCACAGACGCGTAAAATATGGCCCGTTCTGCACCAAGCCCCGGAGCGACTCTAGAGGAAAGACGAAGTTACCAACGCATTTCTTCTAATAATTCGCCCGGAACGCCGCGATCAGCCGCTGGAGCAGCGCCCCGGGGCTCGCCTTGGTGACGAGCTGGAGCGCCGGCTCCAGCGCACGCAGGTCGATCGGATCGGAAGCGGCGAAACGCGCGAGCCCAGCCAGCGTTGCGAAAGCAGGGCCCGAATGCGCCTCTGGCAAGGCCACCAGCCCCTTCGGACGGCCGACGCGGACCGCGCTTCCCAGGAACTGCTGCGCATAGTCGGCGACGCCCTTCAGGTCCGCGCCGCCGCCGGTGAGGACGATCTGACGGCCGACCGGGTCCTCGAAGCCCAACTTCTTCAGCTCCTTGCCGATCTCGCCCATCAGCCGTTCGAGCCGCTGGCGGATGATCGCATTGAGCTGCGCCTTGGTGATGCGCGGCCCTTCCGCCCCGTCGTCGGGAATTGCGGGGACGACGTCGATCATCTCGTGATTGTCGCGCGGGCTCAGGTTCGCCGAGCCGTGGAAGCATTTGGTCCGCTCGGCCCAGGCGCGCGCCGTACCGAAGGCCGACGCGATGTCGTCGGTGATGTCGGCCGATCCCATCGGGATCGAGGCGAGCCCCGCGAGCACGCCGCCCGCGAACACGCTGACATTGGTGACGCCCGCACCGATCTCGACAAGCGCGACTCCCAGCTCGCGCTCCTCGTCGGTCAGGCAGGCGAGCCCGGTGGCGACAGGCGCGGCGATGATCGAGCGTACTTCCAGATGCGCCGAGCGGACGCAGTGATCGAGATTGCGGACCGGTGCGCCATCGGTCGAGACGACATGGATGTCGACGCCGAGCCGCTCGGCATGGAGGCCCAGCGGGCGCTTGACCCCCGCGAGCCCGTCGACTGTGTAGCGCGTGGGCTGGGCGTGGAGAACCATCTTGCCCTGCGGGTCGATCGCGTCGCGCCCGGCGCGGAACAGCTCATCCACATCGTTCTGCTCGATACGGTGCCCGCCCAGATCTGCCTCGAGCTTGACGATGTCCGAGATCAGTCCGCCCGCCGAGAAGCTGACCCAGACATCCTCGATATTCTGCCCGGCGATGCGCTCGGCCTGCTCGACCGCCTCGCGGATCGCCAGCTCGGTCGCGCCCATGTCGGCGACATAGCCGCGCTTGACGCCGCGGCTTTCGCGCTGGCCGGTGCCGAGCACGACGAGCTCGCCATTGTCGCCCTTCTGCGCGATCAGCGCCGAGACCTTGGACGATCCCACGTCGAGCGCAGTGATCAGCCCCTCCGGTGCAGCCTTCGCCATTTGCCCCTTACTCCTCAAAGCCCCTGCGCCGCCGGCACGCCTATCGCGGCCGGGCGGCGAACCACCAGATTGTCTGGATCGCGCATGTCGAACCCCAGATTGCCGCGGCCGAGCAGGCGATACGTCCCGTCCTTCTCCGCGAACGTCTTCAACGCCGCGATCGATTCCGCCTCGCCTTCGGGAAGCTGGAGCTTTTCGCCTGTGTCGAAAATGATGTCCCAGCGCCGGTTGCCGACCCAGGTCGCGGCGCGCACCAGCGGCTTGAGCGCCGGCGCCGAATCCATCAGCTTGCGCCGCGCAGGCTCCTGCGAATTGGCGCCCTCGCCGATCAGCAGCGGCAGATCGGGCATCGCCTCGCGCGACACCGGCTCGAGCGGCACCCCCGACGGATCGACCAGCATCAGCTGGCCGTGATTCTGCCAGATCGCGCCGGGCTCGCGCTCGACGATCATGATGCGCAGGGTGTTGGGGAGCTTGCGGCTGACCTGCGCATCCTTGATCCAGGGATATTTCAGCAACCTCGCGCGTACGGCGGCCAAATCGACCATTGGCATCGCCCGCGAATCCTGATCGAGCGCCTGTTGATAGACAGTCATCTTGTCCATTCGCTTGAGGCCGTCGATCTGGATCTCGTCGACCTTGAAGCCGGCCTCGCCCACCACTTGCGAGACGGCGGTGCCGACCATGGCGGGCACGCCGAACCAGCTCGCGACGCTGAGCGCGCCGATCGCGAAAATGCCGACGATCCCCCACGTCGCCATCCGGGTCAGCGTTGCCTGGCTGAAGGGCAGCGCCGCGACCGCCTGATCGAGCAGGCCGGGGCGCTTCTGCCGCCGCTTCGTCTTGCGCTTCTGCGGCGCGACGCGGCGCGTCGTCGCGCGCTTGGCGGGGGCGCGGCTCACGCAAGCGCCTCGTCGATGATGCGCTGGACGAGCTCGGGATAGGAAACACCAAGGTACCGCGCCTGTTCGGGGACCAGGCTGAGCGGCGTCATCCCCGGCTGGGTGTTGACCTCGAGCAGGAAGAGGCCGTCGACGCCCTGCTCGTCGTCCCAGCGGAAGTCCGATCGTGACGCGCCCTTGCAGCCGAGCAGCTTGTGCGCCTCGCAAGCAATGCGCTTGCAAGCGTCGGCGACGTCGTCGGGGATCTCGGCCGGGAAGACGTGCTCGGTCAGCCCGTCGGTATATTTCGCGTCGTAATCGTAGAAGCCGCTCCTGGGCTTCAATTCGGTGACGCCCAGCGCCTGATCCCCGATCACCGCGGTGGTCAGCTCGCGCCCGCGGATGAAGGGCTCGGCGAGCAATTCGTCGAACTCCTGCCACGGCCCCTTGGCGTCGCGCGCGATCGGATTGCCGTAATTCCCTTCGGTGGTGACGATCGCGACGCCGACCGACGAGCCTTCGTTGACCGGCTTCAGGACATACGGCCGCGGCAGCGGATCGCGCGCATACAGCTCGTCGCTCGCCACCATTCGCCCGCCGGGCATCGGGATGCCGTGCGGGATCAGCGCCTGCTTGGTGAGCTGCTTGTCGATCGCGATCACCGACGTGACGAGCCCCGAGTGGGTGTATTTGAGCCCCATCAGATCGAGCATGCCCTGCACGGTGCCGTCCTCGCCGGGCGTGCCGTGGAGCGCGTTGAACACGACATCGGGCTTCAACTCCGCGAGCTTCACCGCAACATCGCGGCCCATGTCGACGCGGCTGACGCGGTGGCCGAGGCTCTCGAGCGCATCCGCGACGCCGTTCCCCGACATCAGCGAGACCTCGCGCTCGGCGGACCAGCCGCCCATCAGCACCGCGACGTGCAACTTGTTCACTTACTCACCCCAACTCGCTGGATTTCCCACTCCAGCTCCACGCCTGACTGTGCCCTAACTTTGGCGCGGACTTCCTCGCCCAGCGCCTCGATATCGGCCGAAGAAGCATTGCCCAGATTGAGCAGGAAATTGCAGTGCTTTTCGCTGACCTGCGCGTCGCCTCGCCGCAAACCACGGCAGCCCGCCGCATCGATCAGCGCCCAGGCCTTGTGGCCATCGGGATTCTTGAAGGTCGATCCACCGGTCTTCGAACGCAGCGGCTGCGATTCCTCGCGCGCCGCGGCGATGCGGTCCATCTCGGCCTGCACCGTTTCGGGAGCTTCGGCGTGGCCGCGAAAGGTCGCGCGCACCACGATCGCGCCGCGCGGCAGCTCGCTGTGACGATAGGTATAGCCCAAATCGTCGCGCGACAGGGTCTTCAGCTCGCCCGAGCGCAGCACGACCTCGCAGGAGACGAGCACGTCGCTGGTCTCCCGGCCATAGGCGCCGCCGTTCATCCGCACGAACCCGCCGACGGTGCCGGGGATGGAGCGCAGGAACTCGACGCCGCCGATCCCCGCGTCGCGCGCCTTGGACGAAACGAGAATGCCCGACGCCCCGCCCCCGCATTCGAGCGTGACGGCATCGACTTGCTCGACGGTCGCGAACGCCTTGCCGAGCCGCACCACCACGCCGGGTACGCCCCCGTCGCGGACGATCATGTTGGAGCCCAACCCCAGCCCCATCACAGGGACCGAGGGATCGAGCGCATAGAGAAATTCGGCAAGGTCCTTGGCATCGGCCGGCTCGAACAGCCACTCGGCCGGGCCGCCGCTCTTGAACCACACCAAAGGCGCCAGCGCCGCGCCATGGGTCAGGCGTCCGCGCACCGGGGGCAAGGCGTAGCAAACGCTCAACCCCGCGCCTTCTCGATTCCGCCGGCGAGCCCCGCGGCCCATTTCGTGATGTCGCCCGCGCCGAGGCAGACGACGAGGTCGCCGGGCTGGACCACCGGGGCAAGCACCGCCGCGAGCGAGTCGGCATCGGCCACAGGCTCGACCGCGCGGTGCCCGCGTTGCCCGATGCGCTCGACCAGCGCTTCGCCGGTCACGCCTTCGATCGGCGCCTCGCCCGCGGCATAGACCGGCGTCACATAGACCATGTCGGCGTCGTTGAAGGCCTGGGCGAAGTCGTCCATCAGATTGCCGAGACGGGTGTAGCGATGCGGCTGGACGACTGCGATCACCCGGCCCTCCGCGCTCTCGCGCGCCGCCGCGAGCACCGCGCGGATCTCCACCGGGTGGTGGCCGTAATCGTCGATGATCGTTGCACCATTCGCTTCGCCCACCTTGGTAAAGCGCCGTTTAACGCCTTCGAACCGCGCAAAGCCCTGTTGGATTGTCGCGTCGGGGATGCCTAGCTCGAGCGCGACGCCGATCGCGGCGAGCGCGTTCTGGACGTTGTGGCGGCCCGGCATCGGCAGCTCGATTCCCTCTATCGAGCGCGTGCTGCCGTCGCGGTGGCGGATGATCGCCTCGAAGCGGTTGCCACCGCCATAGGGCGTGACGTTGACTCCGCGCACGTCGGCCGACGCCGCGAAGCCGTAGGTCACGATCCGCCGGTCGCGGACGCGCGGGATGATGGCCTGGACCTCGGGATGGTCTAGGCACAGCAGCGCCGCGCCATAGAAAGGCACGTTTTCGATGAACTCGACATAGGCGTCCTTGGCCCGGTCGAAGCTGCCATAATGATCGAGATGCTCGGGATCGATGTTGGTGACGATCGCATAGGTGCCGTCGAGGCGCAGGAAGCTTCCGTCGCTTTCGTCGGCCTCGACGACCATCCATTCGCTGTCGCCGAGGCGCGCATTCGAGCCGTACTGGTTGATGATCCCGCCATTGATTACAGTAGGATCGACGCCGCCGGCATCGAGCAGCGCCGCGACCATCGAGGTGGTCGTGGTCTTGCCGTGCGTGCCCGCCACCGCGATCGTCGATTTCAATCGCATCAGCTCGGCGAGCATCTCGGCGCGGCGCACCACGGGGATGCGGCGCTGATATGCCGCCTCGACTTCGGGATTGCTGCGGACGATCGCCGTCGAGACGACGACCACTGCCGCATCGCCGAGATTGTCCGCGTCGTGCCCGATCGCGATCGGGATGCCGCGCTTGCGCAGTCCCTCGACGACATAGCCCTCGGCGACGTCCGATCCCTGCACCGAATAGCCGAGATTGTGCATCACCTCGGCGATGCCGGACATGCCGATCCCGCCGATGCCGACAAAATGGATTGTGCCGATATCGGTCGCGACGCCCTTCATGCGTAGGCCGCCTGGGCCGAGCCCTGCCTGGCCGCGCGGCGGACGCCGATCGGCGCAGTCGGCGCGTGGATCGATTCGACAAGATCGGCGAGGTCGCGCGCAGCATTGGGGCGGCCGCAGGCGCGGGCGCGCGCGGCGGCGTTGGAAAGGCCTTGCGTGTCGAGCCCCAGCTTCTGGATCTGCTTGGCGAGCTCGGGCGCAGTGAAGGCGCGTTGCGGAATCGTCCGCGCGCCCCCTGCCTCGGTGATCTCGCGCGCGTTCGCGGTCTGGTGGTCGTCGGTCGCGCTGGGCAGCGGGACGAGGATCGCCGGGCGTCCCGCGGTGGTCAGCTCGGCGATGGTCGAGGCCCCCGCGCGCGCGATCACGACGTGGGTCCAGGCGAGGATCTCGGGCATATCGGTGATGTAGGTCGAGATGTCGGCAGGAATGTCGTGCGCCTGATATTTGGCGCGCACGCTCTCGATATCCTCGACGCGCGCCTGATGCGTCACTTGCATCCGGCGGCGGAAATGGACGGGAAGCAATGCGAGCCCGTCGGGCACCACCTGGCTCAGCACGCTCGCGCCTTGGCTGCCGCCGGTAACGAGCACGCGGAAGATGCCGTCCTCGTCGAGGATTGGATAAGGCCGGTCCCTGAGCGCCAGCACCGCGGCGCGCACCGGATTGCCGACGACATGCGTCTTCTTCGCCCAGCCCGGCTTGCTGCGCTCGACTTCGTCATAGGCTGTGGCGATCGCATCGACCTTGCCAGCGACGAAGCGGTTGACGCGACCCAGCACGGCGTTCTGCTCGTGGATGATCGTCGGGATGCCCGCGCGGAACGCCGCCAGCAGGGAGGGCAGCGCGGGATAGCCGCCGAAGCCGATCACTGCCGATGGGCGCATGTTCCGGTAAAGCTGGAGGGCCATCGACCGCCCCGCCATGATCCTGGCGCCCGCGCGCAGATAGCCGATCGGCCCGCCGCCCAGCCTGCCCGCGGGGAGGACGTGCGTCTCTACATCCTCGAACAGCCCCGGAAAGCGCACGCCGCGATCGTCGCTTACCAGCGCGACGTGGTGGCCGCGGCTCGCCAGCTCGGCGGCGAGGGCGGCCGCGGGCACCATATGCCCGCCGGTCCCCCCGGCTGCGAGGACATAGCTGCGCGAATTGGTCATGGTTTGCTCCAGCGCCCGGTATAGGGCGAGCGCTTCAGATACGGATTTCGCCGCGTGAAGGCGAGCAGCAACCCGAAGCCGATCGAAAGCGCCACCATCGACGATCCGCCATAGGAAATGAACGGCAAGGTCATCCCCTTGGACGGGGCGATGCCGGTGTTGACCGCCATGTTGATCAGCGCCTGCACCCCGAATTGCGCGGCGAGCCCGGCGGCGGCGAGCAGGCGGAAGGCGTCTTCCTCGTCGAGGAGCTTCATCAGGACGCGGATCACGATGGCGAGATAGAGGATGACGATCACCGCGCAGGCGATCAGCCCGAACTCCTCGCCGATCACCGAGAAGATATAGTCGGTATGCCCTTCGGGCAGCTTGAACTTCATCTGGCCGTTGCCGGGGCCGGTGCCGGTGAGCCCGCCCGCGGTCAGCGTGTCGTGCGCCATCTCGACCTGATAGCGGTCCGCGAGCGCGGCTTCCTTGGTGGGGAACAGGAAATTGTCGATGCGCGTCTTCGCGGTGTCGTAGAACAGATAGGCCGCGATCACCCCCGCGAACGCGGTGCCGATCAGCCCGCCGATCGCAGCGGGGGAGATCCCCGAGATCATCAGCAGGATCAGCCAGACGAGGCCGAACACGATCGTCTGGCCGAAATCGGGCTGCATCATCAGCAGCACGCCGACCAGGGCCGTCAGCGCCCCGGTGACGAACAGCACGGGAAGCTGCGGGTCCTTAGCGCGGAAGGAAAGCATCCAGGCCGTGGCGACGATGAACAGCGGCTTCAAGAATTCGGAGGGCTGGAAATCGGCGATGCCGAAGCCAATCCAGCGCCTGGCGCCGTTCACTTCGTGGCCGAGCACCGGCACCAGAGCGAGCGCAAGCAGCGCGATAGCCGCGCCGATCAACGACAGGCGTCGCGCGAGCTGGGTCGGCAGCATCGACACGCCGATCAGCACGGGTGCCGAGACGCACACCCAGATCAGCTGGCGCCAGAAATAGTGCATCGGCGCCATGATGTGCGTCGCATCCGAATAGCGCCGCGCGGTGGCGGGCGACGCGGCGGCGACCGCGACGAGCCCGATCGCGATCAGCAGCATCGCGAGCGTCAGCAGCACGCGGTCGACTTCCCAGAACCACATTCCCGCGCGGCTCTTGCTCGCGCGGCCGAGCTGCTGCTGGACGCGGCGGCGGACCTCGCCTTTGGCCTCGGGGGCTTCGACGGCGTCGCTCATCCGAGCGCCTCCACTGCGTCGCGGAACGCGTGGCCGCGGGCCTCGTAATCCTTGAACTGGTCGAACGAGGCGCAGGCCGGCGAGAGCAGCACGACTTCGCCTGGCTTCGCATTGGCGGCGGCGGCCTTGACCGCCGCTTCAAGCGTGCCCGAACGCTCGACCGGCATCTCGCCTTCGAGCAGCTTGGCGAACATCTCGCCCGCATCGCCGATCGTGTACGCCTTGACGACATTGCCGAAGCCCGCGCGGCATGCATCGAGGCTGTCGGTCTTGGCGAGCCCGCCGAGAATCCAGTGAATGCGCGGGTAAGCCGAGAGCGCCGGCGCGGTCGAGTCTGCGTTGGTCGCCTTGCTGTCGTTGACGAACAGCACGCCGTTCCGCTCCGCCACGCGCTCCATCCGGTGCGGCAGGCCGGGGAAAGTCTCGAGCCCCTTGTCGATCGCCGCCTGCGCGATGCCGAGCGCCTCGCACGCCGCGATCGCAGCCAGCGCGTTCTGCGCATTGTGCGGCCCCTGCAGCGCGGGCCAGCGCGACTGGTCCATGCAAAGGCCGGGCGCGATCTTGGTCAGGTCCTCGCTGCGGCCGCCGCGCGCGATTTCCCGCGCGATGTCGGCGGAAGGGATGTCGCCGATGCCGATCACCGCGGCGTGTCCCGGCGCCTGCATCGCGAACAGCCGCGCCTTGGACGCGGCATAGGCATCGAACCCGTCATAGCGATCGAGATGATCGGGCGTGATGTTGAGCAGCACCGCGACGTCGCAATCGAGGCTGCGGGTCAAGTCGATCTGGTAGCTCGACAGCTCGAGCACATAGACGCCGCCCGCGGGCAGCGGCTCCTGCCCGAGGATCGGCAGCCCGATATTCCCGCCGAGCCGCGCGGGGAGGCCCGCGGTCTCACAGATATGATGGATCAGCGCCGTCGTGGTCGACTTGCCGTTGGTCCCGGTGATCCCCACCACCTTGTGCGGCGGCAGCTCGGCGCGCGCTTCGGCGAACAGCTCGATGTCGCCGACGATCGGGACGCGCGCCTCGGCCGCATGAGCGCGGATCGGGTGCCGGTTGAGCGGCACGCCGGGCGATACGACGACGCCGGCATATCCGGCCAGGTCGATCGCGAGCGGATCGGCGAGCGTCGCGCCCTGCGCCTTCGCGCGCGCCGCCTCGCTGCTATCCCATGCGGTGACATCGGCGCCCGCCGCGACCAGCGCGTCGACGGTCGCCAGCCCCGAGCGCGCCAGCCCGAGCACCGCATAGCGTTTGCCGCGCCAATGGGTGCTCGTGATCACCGGAGCTTGAGCGTCGCCAGCCCCGCGAGCGCGAGCACGAAGGCGATGATCCAGAAGCGGATCACCACCGTCGGCTCGGACCAGCCGAGCTGCTCGAAATGATGGTGGATCGGCGCCATCTTGAAGACGCGCTTGCCGGTGCGCTTGAAGAAGAACACCTGGATGATGACGCTCAGCGCCTCCATCACGAACAGCCCGCCGATGATGCCGAGCACGAGCTCGTGGTGCGCCGTCACTGCGATCGCGCCGAGCGCGCCGCCGAGCGCGAGACTGCCGGTATCGCCCATGAAGACGGCCGCCGGCGGCGCATTGAACCACAGGAATGCCAGCCCCGCCCCGATCATCGCGCCGCAGAAGATCGCGAGATCGCCCGCGCCGGGCACGTGGGGGATGCCGAGATAGGTCGCGTAGATCTTGTTACCCGCGAGGTAGGCGATCAGCATGAACGCCATGCTCGCGATCACCACCGGCATGGTCGCGAGCCCGTCGAGCCCGTCGGTCAGGTTCACGGCATTGCCGAACGCGACGATGACGAAAGCGGCGAAGGCCACGTAGGGCCACAGACCGAGGTCAAGCTTCACCCAGCTCAGGAACGGCACGTAGAGCTGGGTCGAGCTCTGCGAGATGATGATCCACGCGGCGATCCCGGCGATCAGGAACTCGCCCAGCAGCCGCACCTTGCCCGACACGCCCTTGGTGCTCGCCTTCCGAACCTTGTCGTAATCGTCGAGGAAGCCGATCATCCCGAAGCCGAACGTCACGAACATGCACGCCCAGACGAACGGATTGGCGAGGTCCATCCACAAGAGCATAGCGAGCATCAGGCTGGTCAGGATCATCAGCCCGCCCATCGTCGGCGTGCCGCGCTTGGCGAGATGGCTCTGCGGCCCGTCGTCGCGGATCGGCTGCCCCTTGCCCTGGCGGACGCGCAGCCAGCCGATGAAGCGCGGCCCGATCAGCAGTCCGATCAGCAGCGCGGTGGCGACCGCACCGCCCGTCCGGAACGAGAGGTAGCGGAAGAGATTGAAGACTCCGGAGAAGCCCAGATGTTCGGCGATCCAGTACAGCATCAGGCCGGTGCCCTTTCCGCCAGCGCCGCGACGACCGAGGAAAGCCGCACGCCATTCGATCCTTTGACGAGAACCGCGTCGCCCGGTTGCAGCACGTCTTCGAGTCTGCCCAGCGCGGTCGCGGCGTCGGGCACATGGACGAAATCGACGCGGCCCTCAAGGGCGTCGGCGAGCGGCGCCATCGCATCGCCGACGAGGATCGCATAGGCCACCCCCGCCGCCTCGACCGGGCCCGAAAGCTCGGCATGGAACGCGTCCGAATGTTCTCCAAGCTCGCGCATCTCGCCGAGCACTGCGAGCTTGCGGCCCTGTTCGTGCGCGAGCACTTCCAATGTCGCGCGCATCGAGGCGGGGTTGGCGTTGTAGCTCTCGTCGATCACCAGCGCCTCGCCGCTCCCGGCCGGCACCGCGAGCCGCGCCCCGCGGCCCGAAAGCCCGCCCATCTCGGCGAGCGCGAGCCCGGCGAGTTCGAGATCGGCGCCCACCGCATCGACCGCGGCGAGGATACCCATCGCGTTGGAGACCCAGTGCGCGCCCGGCTGCGAAATCGTGAAGCTCAGCTCGCGTTGCCCGAAGCGCGCGGTCACGAAGGTGCCGCCGGTCCGCGTGCGCATCGTCTCGACCGCGCGATAGTCCGCGCCCTCGCCGAGCCCGAAGCTGACGATGTTCGCCGCATAAGGCCTGGCCGCCGCGATCAGCCGGTCGCGATGCGGGCTGTCGAACGGCACGATCGCAGTGCCGCCGGGCTCAAGCCCCTGAAAGATCTCGCCTTTGGCGTCCGCGATCGCCTCTTCGTTCGCGAAGAAGCCCATATGCGCGGGCGCGATCGTGGTCACCATCGCGACATGCGGGCGCACCAGCCGGGTGAGCTGCGCCAACTCGCCGGCATGGTTCATCCCCATTTCGAACACGCCGAAGCGCGCAGTCCGCGGCATCCGCGCGAGACTGAGCGGCACGCCGGTATGGTTGTTGTAGCTCTTGACCGAACGGTGCGCCGATCCCGGCTCGCCGCGGTCGAGCGCCGCGAACAGCGCCTCCTTGGTCCCGGTCTTGCCCACCGATCCCGTGACGCCGATCACCTTCCCCGCCATCCGCCCGCGCGCGGCGGCCCCGAGCGCATTGAGCGCAGCCATCGTGTCGGCGACGCGGACGTTCGGCTGCGAAGGCGAAAGCGGCTGCGACACCACCGCCCCCGCCGCACCCTGCGCGAAGGCCTGCTCCAGAAAGCGATGCCCGTCGGTCGCCTCGCCCTTGAGCGCGAGGAACAGATCGCCCGACCCCACTTCGCGCGAATCGAAGGTCACGCCCGATGCCTCGAAAGCGCCTGACGCAAGCCCGCCGGTCGCGGTGGCGATCTCCTCGGAGGTCCATAGCCTCACGCCGCGCACTCCCGCGCCACCGTGACGTCGTCGAAGGGCAGCACCATCTCCCCGACGATCTGCCCCTGCTCGTGCCCCTTGCCCGCGATCAGGACGATGTCCTCGCTCCCGGCCATCGCGATGGCCGCCGCGATCGCCTCTCGCCGCCCGCCGATCTCGATCGCGCCCGGCGCACCCTTCAGGATTTCCCGCCGAATCGCGGCGGGGTCTTCCGAGCGCGGATTGTCGTCGGTGACGATCGCCACATCCGCGCCCTTGGCGGCCTCCTGCCCCATCGGCTCCCGCTTGCCCGGATCGCGGTCGCCGCCAGCGCCGAAGACGAGGATTAGTCGACCCCTGGTATGCGGCTTCAATGCCGCGATAGCCGCCTCGAGCGCGTCGGGCGTATGCGCATAGTCGACATAGACCGGCGCGCCGCTGGCGGTGATCACCGCACGCTCGAGCCGCCCACGCACGGGCTGGAGTCGCGCGAGGTTCGCGAGCGTCCGCGCAACGTCGCCGCCCGTCGCGATCACCAGTCCCGCGGCAGTGAGCGCGTTGGCGGCCTGGTACGCGCCGATCAGCGGCAGATTGACGTTGTGCGTCCTGCCCTCGGCCTCGATCGTCAGGCCCTGGCCCAGCAAGGTCGGATCGCGTTCGACGAGCTTGAGCGTTTCGCCATGCTCGCCCACCGTGATCAGCCGGTTGCCGCGCATCTTCGCCAATTCCTCGACGCGTGGCGAATGGGGATCGTCGGCCCAGACCACCGCGGCGCCGTCGGGATCGAGCACATCGGCGAACAGGCGTAGCTTGGCGCAGAAATAGGCGGCCATGTCGCCATGATAGTCGAGATGATCGCGGCTGAGGTTGGTGAAGGCCGCGGCGCGCACCGGCAGCCCTTCGATGCGGTATTGCGAAAGCCCGTGCGAGCTCGCCTCGAACGCGACATGCGTCACGCCCTCGCGCGCCAGCCCGGCGACATTGGCGAGGAAGGTGACGACGTCGGGCGTGGTCAGCCCGGTCGAGACGCTGTCGTCCGAGGTCGTCACGCCCAGCGTGCCGATCGAGGCGGCGTGGTGCCCCGCCATCCGCCAGAGCTGGCGCGTCATCTCGACCGTGGAGGTCTTGCCGTTGGTGCCCGTGACCGCGACCGCATGCTCGGGGAACGGCGCGAAGAACTTCGCCGCCAGCCGTGCGAACCGTTCGCGCGGATTGTCGTCGGCGATGTGCAGCGCGCCCTCGACCACGGCCTCGGGCCGCGCCACCACGGCGACCGCGCCCGCCTTCACTGCCGCGGGAATGAAATCCTCTCCATTGACCCTTGCACCCTGGAACGCGCCGAACACCGTGCCCGGGGCCACCTTGCGGTGATCGATGGCAAAGCCGGTGACGACAGCATTTTCCTGGCCGCCCGTGAGCGCCCCGAGCTTCATTCGGGGTCTTTCTTGTCGGAGTCGGGGCCCGACCAGATCAGCGGGAGCAGGTCGTGCTCGTCGATGTCGCGCCCGGTGTCGGGCGCGACGCCGAGGATCGTGCCGGTGCGGCTGACAAGGCGCTTGACCACCGGCGCGGCGGTCCAGGCGGCGGTCGTCCGATAGACGCCGATGGCGGGATTGGCTTTGGGCGAGTCGAGCATTGCGACAACCACATAGCGCGGTGCGTCGATCGGGAAAGCCGCCGCGAAGGTCGAAACGTTGCGATGCTTGTCGTAACCACCTTCGCTCGCCGCCTCGGCGGTGCCGGTCTTGCCCGCGATGCGATAGCCGGCCGCCTCGCCGTTCCTGCCGGTGCCCTTGAGCACGATCAGCCGCAGCAGCTGACGCATCCGCGCGCTGGTCGCATCGCTGATCACGCGCCGGCCCGCCACGGGCCTGGCCGGATCGGCCTTTAGCAGGGTCGCCGGGCGCCAGATCCCGCCGTTCACCAGCGCGGAATAGGCGCTGGCAAGGTGCAGCGGCGTCACGGCGATGCCGTGGCCATAGGCCGTCGTCATCACGGTGATCCGGCCCCAGCTCGACGGCCAGAGCGTGCGCGAGGCGTTCTCGAGCTCGATCGCCGGGCGCTGATCGAAGCCCATCCGGCGGAACATCGCCTGCAGCCGCTCGGCGCCCACTTCGTCGGCGATACGCGCGGTGGCGATGTTCGACGAATAGACGAGCGTTTCCGGAATGTTGAGCCAGCGGAACTGCTCATCGCCCGGATCGTCATGGATCTTGAAGCGTCCGATCTCGAGCGGTTTGGTTGCGTCGAACCGGCGCGACATCGAGGTGATCGTGCCGCTGTCGATCGCCGCCGCCACCGCGATCGGCTTGAAGGTCGATCCTAGCTCGTAGACGCTCTGCGTGACGTTGTTGCGCGGGACGACGCCGTCGATCGCATTGGGATTGAAGCTCGGCAGCGAGACCATCGCCATCACTTCGCCGGTCTGCACGTCGAGCACCACGCCCGCAGCGCCGCGCGCCTGGAGCGACGTCATCGCGGAACCAAGCTCGCTCTCGAGCGCCGCCTGGACGCGTGCGTCGATCGACAGCGCCACCGGCGCACCCCGCTGCGCGGGATCGGTCAGGCGCTGCTCGAGCACCTTCTCCATGCCCGAGACGCCGTGATGGTCGCGGTCGAGATAGCCGAGCACATGCGCGGCGAGGCTCGATTGCGGATAGAGCCGGTCGGGCTCGCGCTGGAATTCGATCGCCGGCTCGCCGAGCGCATTGACCGCGTTGACCAGTTCGGGGAGCGCGCGCCGCTTGAGGAAGGCGAAGCTCGCGTTCGACTTGAGCAGCGCATAATAGCGCGCCGCATCCTGCTCGGGGATCAATGCGGCGAGCTTGCGCGCGAGATCGGCCTTGTCCCCGATCACTCGATTGGGATGGATCGCGATCGACCAGCTGTCGATCGAGCGCGCCAGCGTCGCGCCGTTGCGATCGACGATGTCGCCGCGCGGCGGAAGCAAAGTCATGCTCATGTCGCGCGCGGTCGCCGGCCCCGCGGAGATGGCGAGCAAGGCGAGCTTGCCCACCACCACGAGCATGCCGAAGCCGAACAGGATCGACAGGACCATCAGCCGCAGCTGGGCGACGGCGACGAGCGCCTGCCGGGCACCGCCCGTACGGCCGTTGCGGGCCGGCGGGGCGACGACGACGATCAACGCAGCGCCAGCTTCTCGCGGCGCGCCAGCTTCTGGAGGTCGTCGATCGTCGAAGCCGAGAGCAGCCCCTTGTCCACCATCGCGACGGTGCGCCTGTCAGCCTTGGTCATGAGGTTGCGAAGTTCCCTGTCCTGCTGCGCCACGCTCTTGGCCGGTGCAGCCGCCTGAATCGTCGCATGCGGCGCCTGTACCGGCTCCGCCGACGCCGTCGCCACTGCTGCGACGGGCTGCGCCGCGGGCGCGCCGGCCGGAAGCGTGATCACGGCATCCTGCACCTGCGGCTGCTGGTCAAGGCTGGCGAGCTGGGTTTCATCGCGTAGATATTGCGCGGGCGCGATCGGGGCGAGCGCGAGGTCGGCGCTGCTCCAGCGCTCGAGCTGGGTCAGGCTGGCGCGCGTCTGGAACTCGGTCTCGAGCCCGCGAATGTCCTTTTGCGCCTCGACGATCGCCGCCTTGACCGCGCCGAGGCGCGCCTGCTCGGCCGCGCCATAAGAATTGACCATGTAGCAGGCCGGCGCGACGATCACGCCGCACAGGAACCAGCCCAGCCCCCTGAATCCTTGCACCGCCATGTTACGCCACTCCCTCACTGGACCACGGCGCCGCCGCGGTGCGCCGCGCCACGCGCAGCGTCGCCGAACGGGCACGCGGATTACGTTCGACCTCCGCTTCGCTGGGCCGCACGGCCTTGGCGGGAGGTTCGAAGCTGGGTTCCGCCTTCGCGGCTTGCGCGGGGCGATGGCGCGAACCGGCGGGCTCGCTGCCCGAACGCTCGCGCAGGAAGCGCTTGACGAGGCGATCCTCGAGGCTGTGGAAGGTGACCACGGCGAGGCGGCCGCCGGGCTTCAGCACCCGCTCGGCGGCTGCCAGCCCCTCGGCAAGCTCGTCCAGCTCGCGATTGATATGGATGCGCACCGCCTGGAAGGTCCGCGTCGCCGGGTCCTTCTTGTCGTGCGGCTTATATCCCAACGCCTTCCTGACCACGTTCGCCAGGTCGGACGTCGTGTTCAACGGCCGCGCCCGGGCGATCGCGCTCGCCACCCGGCGCGAGCGCGGCTCCTCGCCATATTGGAACAGCACGTCGGCGATCTCGCTCTCGTCGGCGGTGTTGAGCCATTCGGCAGCAGTCATTCCCTCGCCGGCCATTCGCATGTCGAGCGGACCCGCCTGCTGGAACGAGAAACCGCGCTCGGCCTGGTCGAGCTGCATCGACGAGACGCCGATATCCATCGTCACCCCGTCGACGGGCACCAGGCCGCGATCGGCGAGTTCGCCTTCCATCCGGCTGAACGGAGCCTCGATCAGCACGAGCCGGCCGTTCGACGCGGTGAGGAGCCGTTGGCCGCTTCCGATCGCTTGGGGGTCGCGATCGAAAGCGGCCACCTCGGCACCCCGCTCGAGGATGGCGTTGGTGTATCCGCCCGCTCCGAAGGTCGCATCGACGTGACGCTCGCCGGGCATAGGGGCTAGCGCGCCGACGACTTCGTCGAGCAGCACCGGGATGTGGGGGGCGTCGCCAGCGGACTCGGGAGCGCTCACAGCTTCACTCCCTTGGCGGCGCACAGATATTCGCAGATCTCGCGCAGGCCCGGATCGGCGTCGGGCGAGGCCAGCAGGCGCTCGGGCGACCAGATGTCGAAGGTCTCGCCCGAGCCGTAGAACAAGGCCCATTTGTCGATCCCTGCCTTCATCTTGAAGAAGGGCGGGATCACGAACCGGCCGCTGTCGTCGAACGGCGCTTTCTCGACCTGGCCGAAGGCGCGGCGCTTGGCGCGCGGATCGGCATCCTCGCCGCGATCGGCGGCGAGCTGCTCGCGGCGATCGATGCGGTCGTACTTCTCCTTGGACCAGCTCAGGTCGTGCGCGGAGAGGCATGGATCGTAGGGGTGCAGGCCGACGACGATCTGGCGGATGTCACTGTTGCGTTCGGCGGCGGCGCGCAGGTCTGCGGGAATGGCGACGCGACCTTTCTGGTCGACCGCCTGGAGCGCAAATCCCTCGAAGAGCTCCCTGTCCGCCACTGCACCAACCCCTAACGGACACAGCCCTCCCGCCTCGGGAATCGACGTTTTTCGCCGTTCCCGATTGATCGCTCGACGGTGAACAGAGGCGTGCCCCTCTTAAGGCACCAGCTTTACCACAAGTGCTTGGGGATACAACGGGAGAAGTGGGGAAAAAGCGGGAATTTGCCCCACTTTGCGCCGAATTTTGCAGATGTTTTACTTAGAATCGCGATTTGTTCTTGGATCGTTTCAAGTCCTCCGGAGCGGTCATCAGCGAAAACTGGGAAAAACCGGCCGAGTGGGGGCAAATCCCGCGCTGACCCGGCAAATGGGGCTAAATCGCGCGATTTCCCCGATTTTCCGCCCAATCGCATAGCACGGACCGAATCGGCGCGCACCCACTCCATCTTCGGAAAAGCGCAGAAATCCTGCGAGTCGCCGCGAAACGGACGCGTTAACCGTGCTTTTCAAGCCTGTTGCGTCAGTCTCAGTGCTGGCCGCGCCGGGCCGCTTCCTGCTCGCGCGCGATGGCGGCGGCATCGACAGCCTCGGTCGAGGCCGTGCTCGGCGCCGCGCCCAGCTCGGCGAGCGGCTCGTCCTTGCCCTTCTCGACCGCGACGTTGCCCGTGTCGGTCATGTTGGCGACCACCGCCGCGCTCGATCCGCCGATCGCCGCGGCGGGCTGGTCGCGCGTCGCCGAGGTGAACACCACGCTCATCAGCGCAATCAGCACCAGCACGGCGGCGAGCCCCGTCATGCCGACGCGCACGCGCTGCATGGTCTGGGCGGAGTCTGGCGATCCCGTTCTCATATCTGTTGCATAAATGTAACGCCTTAACGCCCGCTTGTCGAGCGCCGGGGCGCGGCTCAGGCGAGCCAGGACGGAACGGGCAATCCCTTCGCCTTGAGCCAGTCCGCATTGTAAAGCGTTGAGAGGTAACGAAAACCTGTGTCGCACAGGATCGTCGCGATGCGCTTGCCCGGGCCCAGCTGCTTCGCCAGCCGCACCGCGCCCGCGACGTTGATCCCCGAGGAGAGCCCGAGGCACAGCCCCTCTTCGGCGAGCAGCCGGCGGACCCATTCGAGCCCCTCCGCGTCCGAGATGCGGAATTGCGTGTCGACCGGCGCGCCCTCGAGATTGCCGGTGATCCGGCCCTGCCCGATCCCCTCGGCCACCGACGAGCCTTCGGACTTCAATTCGCCGCACGCATAATAATCGTACAGCGCCGCGCCATAGGGATCGGAAAGCGCGATGCACACCTTCTCGTCCTTGGCCTTCAATCCCAGCCCCACACCCGCGAGCGTTCCGCCGGTGCCCACCGAGCAGGTGAACCCGTCGATCCGTCCGTCCATCTGCGCCCAGATCTCCTCGGCGGTGCCTTGGATGTGCGCGCGGCGATTGGCGATATTGTCGAACTGGTTGGCCCAGATCGCGTTGGGCGTCTCCTCGGCGATGCGGCGCGAGGTGTGCACGAAATGCCCCGGGTTCGAATAAGGCGCGGCGGGCACGAGGACGAGCTCGGCGCCGAGCGCCCTGAGGGTGTCCATCTTCTCGCGGCTCTGCGTCTCGGGCATCACGATGATCGTCTTGTAGCCCTTGGCGTTGGCGACGAGCGCGAGGCCGATGCCGGTATTGCCCGCGGTCCCCTCGACGATCGTCCCGCCCGGCTCGATCGCCCCGCGCTCCTCGGCATCCTGGACGATGTAGAGCGCTGCGCGGTCCTTCACGCTGGCGCCGGGATTGGCGAACTCGCACTTGCCGAAGATCTCGCAGCCGGTTTCCTCGCTCGGGCCCTTGAGCCGCACCAGCGGAGTATTGCCGATGAGCGAGAGCGTGTCGGGGTTCGCATGCATAGGCCCTAGATAGGAGCGCTTCCGCACTCGGGGCAAGCAAGCGATGCTTTGGCTCCGGCAATGCGGCCTGCGGATGTCAATTGACCAGCCCGCGACTCACGACTACAGTTGTAGTCATAAGATCCGGGAGAGAGACATGCCAGCCGTCACGCGCACCGCAGCCATTGCGACGATCCTCGCCGCCACCGTCTTCCTGGGCGGGTCGACAAGCGCGCAATCCACGCAGGAACGCGACCTGCATGCGGCGATCAAGCGTGCCGGAGACAGGCAGGAGCCGATCGTCACCAGGGCCGACAAGGCGATGATCGCCGCGAAGTGCGGCTATGCGCCCGACTGGGACGGCGACAACATCTCGCTCAACAACGGCGTGCTCACCTGCGCCGACGGCAAAAAAGTCTCGGATGACGAGACTCGCGCCATGGCGAAGGGGATCTCGAGGCGCGCCGACAAATATGTGCAGGGCGTCATGAACGATCCCGCGGTCAAGCGCGCGATCGACGGAACCGCGCAGCGCGCCGCCAAGGAAGCGATCGAGAAAGCCGAGAAAGCGCTCGCCCGCGCGGGCCTGGCCGAGGACTAGGTCGCGACGCCCGCGCGGCGGAGGTGCGGCTCGAGCCGCCCGGCGAACCACAGGAAGAACATCCGGTAATCCGAGACCAGCGACCAGAGCGGATAAGTGAAGGTGGCCGGCCGGTTGCGCTCGACGCCGAAATGCGCCGCCCAGGCGAAGCCGTAGCCGGCCAGCGGAATCAGCGCCCACCACCAGCCGCCCGCTCCCACTGCGATGAGCAGGAACCAGAGCGTCAGCACGGTGCCGACATAGTGCAAAGCCCGCGTCGCGGGCCTTGCATGCTCGCGCAGATAATAGGGCCAGAAGTCGCGATAGCGGGTGATGGTGCGCGCCATGCAGGAAGGCTATCGGGAGCCATGGCACCGCGCAAGCACAGCTTCCCGCCCGTTACAGACCGTAATGTCCGCCTGCTCGTCCTCGGCTCGCTTCCCGGCGAACGCTCGCTGGCGGAGCGGCGATATTACGCGCACCCGCAGAACCAGTTCTGGCGCCTGATTTCTCCCGCCGCCGGCCGCGACCTGACCGCGCTCGACTATGACGACCGCCTCGCCGCGCTGCTCGACGCGCATATCGGCCTGTGGGACGTCGTCGCCAGCGCGACGCGCACCGGCAGCACCGACGCGACGATCCGCGACGTCGAAGGCCACGACATCGCCGCGCTCGCCGCGACGCTCCCCGATCTGCGCGCGATCGCCTTCAACGGCGGCACGGCGCTGCGCCACGGACTCCGCCAGCTCGGCCCCGCCGCCCGGCGCTACGAAATCGTCGCCCTGCCCTCGTCGAGCCCGCTCCATACCGTCGGACTGGCTGCGAAACTGCCGGCCTGGGAGGCGCTCGCGAAGCTGCTCGTTAATCCCATCACTATGGTGTGATTTTCCGCTTGCGCCCATTGCCTCAATCGTGCCACATTTATGGCGAGATTAAGGCAGGAGGGAATGCATGCGCGTCAAGTTCCTGATTTCCGCGGCGCTTCCGGCGCTGTTGCTCGCGGGCTGCAATGCCGGCGAGCGCGGGTCCACCGCCACCTCGACCACGGCAAGCGAGGCCTATGCCCCCGAGTCCATGGTCGCGTCCGATGTCGATCAGGCGCTCCCCGCCCAGAACGAGCGCTATGCGGCGAACGCCGTCGCCCCGGTCCACGCCGTCGCCGACGCGCCGGTCTCGACCTTCGCGGTGGATGTCGACACCGCCGCCTATGCCAAAGTCCGCCGCTTCCTCACCCAGGGCCGGATGCCGCCGAAGGACGCCGTCCGCGCCGAGGAACTCGTCAATTATTTCCGCTACGATTATCCGCTACCGCCGGACCGCAGCGCGCCGTTCAGCGTCACCACCGACGTCGCGCAGACGCCGTGGAACCCGGACACCCGCCTCCTCCGCATCGGGCTGCGCGGCTATGATCTGGGCGAGAGCCGGCGGCCCGCCGCGAACCTGATCTTCCTTGTCGATGTCTCGGGATCGATGGACGAGCCCGACAAGCTGCCTTTGATCAAGCAGGCGCTCGGGCTGGTTGCGGACAATATGCGCCCGGGCGATCACGTCTCGATCGTCGTCTATGCCGGCGCCGCAGGTCTCGTCCTCGCCCCGACCGGCGATCCGCGCGAAGTCCGCGACGCGCTCGACGATCTATCGGCCGGCGGCTCGACCGCAGGCGGCGAAGGCATCGCGCTCGCTTATGCCACCGCGCGTGCGACCTTCCGCCCCGACGCGATCAATCGCGTGATCCTCGCCACCGATGGCGATTTCAATGTCGGCATCACCGATCAGAAGCAACTCGAGGAACTGATCGAGAAGAATCGCGACGACGGCATCACGCTGACCACGCTCGGCTTCGGCCAGGGCAATCTCAACGACGCGATGATGGAGTCGGTCGCCGACAAGGGCAACGGCAACTACGCCTATATCGACAGCCTGCAGGAAGCGCGGAAGGTGCTCGACGACGAGCTTTCGTCGACGCTCTTCACCATCGCCAGGGACGTCAAGGTCCAGGTCGAATTCAATCCCGCCGAAGTGAGCCAGTACCGGCTGATCGGATACGAGAACCGCGCGCTGCGCGAAGAGGATTTCCAGAACGACAAGGTCGATGCCGGCGACATCGGCGCGGGGCATCAGGTGACGGCGATCTACGAGATCGTCCCCGCGGGCGGAAAGGGCTGGCTCCCCGCGCGCCGCTACGCCGCCAACCAGCGTTCCGCTACCGGCGGCGAGCCCGGCGAGCTCGCTGAGGTGCGGCTCCGCTACAAGCTGCCGAACGGCGACGCCTCGCGGCTGATCGAGCGCCCGATCCCCGCGAGCCTGCTGCGCAACGCGCAGCTGCCAAGCGGCGACATGGCCTTCGCCGTCTCGGTCGCCGCCTTCGCGCAGAAGCTGCGCGGCGACACCTTACTGGCCGACTGGGGCTATGCTGACATCCGCCGCCTCGCGGGCAGCCAATGGGGCTTCAGCCGCCAGGCCTGGTGGCGCAGCGAGTTCCTGAAGCTGGTCGACCTCGCCGATCGCCAGACGCGCACCGCGCAGCGCGACCGACCCGACGAGCGCCCGCTCTAAAGCTACCGGCGGCGATCCAGGGCGTCGCCGGACGCCGCGGTCCGGCCCATCCCCCTTGGGTCGGGCCGCGGCCCCCCTCAGTGCGCGTTGGCCGTCGCCGCGTTGTCGGGCTGCGAATCGAGCCCATCGGCGAGACGCGGGCCGGCGCAGCCGGTAAGCGTCCGCGTCGCGGTCCTGAGCTCGGCGGTGAGCGGACGCTCGATCACCGGCTCGCCATTCTCGCGGCAGGCGTCGCGCGTCAGCGTGATCGTCACCGCCTCGCCGGCCACGTCCTTGGTCGCATAGACCGCCTTGCTCGAATCCACCTTGGGCGCGACCGGATAGAAATCGGAGACCTTCCCTTCGCCGCCATTCCGCGCGAATTCGGTGAGGCTGATCGCCCCCGGCGCGATCTCGATCGACCAGGTCAGCGCCGCGTCGGTCGCGCGCACGGGCCGGGTCAGGTCGACATCGCCGAGCCGGGGCCCCGCGGGCGTCGCCGGAGCGGCGGGCGCCGCCTTGTTGTCCGCAGCCTCGTGCGATCCGCAAGCGGCGAGCAGCAGCGTGGCGGCGGCAATCCAGAAACGCATCGGCAATCCTCCTGCGCCCGAGCCTGCGCGCGGGGTCGAGGCGGGTCAAGCGGCGCTGTCATGCATGCGAATGTTCTGCTATTGTTCCATCCAATTCGTGCAGGCCGGAGAAAGGCGTTTCCCGAGTGGACAATCCATTTCCGCCGCTGCTCGCCTTCCCGCCGCGGCCGCTGCGCTGGCTGTTTCTCGATCTGAACAGCTATTTCGCCAGCGTCGAGCAGCAGCTCGATCCGGCTCTGCGCGGCAAGCCGGTGATCGTCGCGCCGGTCGACAGCGACACCACCGTCGCGATCGCCGCGTCGGTCGAGGCCAAGCGCTACGGCATCTCCACCGGCACGCCGGTATGGGAAGCGAAGCGCCTGTGCCGCGACTTGCTGATAACGCCCGCGCGGCACGAGAAATATGTCGAGTTCCACGAAGCGGTTCTCGCCGAAATCTGGAAGCACATTCCGGTCACCGCGGTCTGTTCGATCGACGAAGTCGCATGCCGTCTGCTCGACAACGAGAATAGCCGCGAAGCCGCGGTCGCGCTCGCGCACCGGATCAAGGCGGGCATCCGCACGCATGTCGGCGAGTGCCTGACCAGCTCGATCGGCATCGCACCCAATCGCCTGCTCGCCAAGCTCGCCTCCGACCTGCAGAAGCCCGACGGGCTCGTCGTGCTCGAGGCCGAGCAGCTCCCCGGCCGCCTGTTCGACTTGAAGCTGCGCGACATCGCCGGGATCGGTGCGAAGATGGAGCGCCGCCTCGCCCGGGACGGCATCCTCGACATCCGCCAATATTGCGAGCGGCGCCCGCGCGACGCCGGGAACGCCTGGGGCGGCGTCAATGGCGACCGGCTCTGGTACCTTCTCCACGGCGTCGACTTGCCGAACAAGCCGACGCAGAGCCGCACGATCGGCCACAGCCACGTCCTCAGCCCCCAGAAGCGCGGGCTCGAGCCGACCCGGCTGACCGCGCGCCGCCTCGCGCTCAAGGCCGCCAGCCGGCTGCGCCGCAAGGGCTATCGCAGCCGGCTGCTCGTGCTCCACGGCAAGTTCGAGGACGACAAGTCGAACTGGCGCGCGTCTTGTCGGCTGCCCAACACGCAGGACAGCTTCGTCGTCCTCCACGCGCTCGACCAGCTCTTCCCCCGCCTCGCCGAAGCCGGGCGCTGCCGCACCGGCGGCTTTCGCCTCCGCATGGTCGGCGTCACCTTGTGCGAAATCGAGACGGTCGAGGGCGAGCAGGGGTCGCTCTTCGCGTCGCTCGACCCCGACGACCCGCTCGCGCGCGAGACTCGCACGCTCGCGCTCAGCCGTGCGATGGACCGGATCAACGAGCGTTTCGGGCGCAACGCGGTTTCGGTCGGGCCGCTATACGGCGGAAGAATCGACAAAGTCGGGACGAAGATCGCGTTCGGACGTATCCCGGAAATGAGCGAATTCCACGAGTAAGCCGCGATTCTTCGGAGCCGGAACAAAGCTGCGTCTGCGCTGCGCCGCACAACCCGAATGTGATCTTGTATCACGAATCGCTTGACGATTGTTAGTCTCTGAACGAAAGCTCGCTTCCGCTATGATGAAAGCCCCTTTGATCGCCGTCGCCGCCGCGCTCTTCGCGCTCGCGGCATGCAATGAGAACAAGCCCGAGGAAGTCTCTTCGACTGCGCCGGATCCGATGGCGTCGCAGCTCGCGAACGCCGCGCCGGTGGCGCTGCCGCCGTCGATCGAGACCACCGCGACGATGCGCTGCAAGGACAACAGCATCGTGATCGCCGACTTCTACAAGGGCCAGACCCAGGTCCTCGTCAAGGAGACCAAGGACGGTCCGGGCAAGATGCTCAAGGCGGCCAACGCGGGCGATCCCTATGTCGCCGACGGGGGCTACAAGCTCACCGGCACCGCGAAGAGCGCCACGGTCGAGATTCCCGGCAAGGGCACGCGCGAGTGTCACGCCTGAGGCATCGCGCCTGATTTTCGAATTCCACAGGGCCGGCGGGCATTCCCGCCGGCCCTTTTTCATGCCAGCCTGTCGTCCGAAGGGAGCGCGACTCGATTGGACAGGATCGAACGCAAGCGGGCGGCCGGGCGTTGATGCAGCCATGACCCGCGCGCTCCCGCCCCAGGCCGATCTCGATCCCGATCTGGTGCTGCGCGCTTATGCGATGGGCGTGTTCCCGATGGCCGATCACCGCATGGCCTCGAGCGTCTATTGGGTCGAGCCCAAGCTGCGCGGCATCCTGCCCCTCGACGCCTTTCACCTCTCGCGCTCGCTCAGGAAGACGATCGCACGCGAGCGATTCCGCGTCACCGTCGACACCGAGTTCGACCGGATCGTCCAGCTGTGCGCCGAAAGCGCGCTCGACCGGCCCGACACCTGGATCAACGGCCCGATCGAGCGGGTCTTTTCCGAGCTCCACCGCCGCGGCTTCGCGCATTCGATCGAGTGCTGGGACGGCAATCGGCTCGCCGGCGGGCTCTACGGCCTCGCGCTCGGCCGCGCTTTCTTCGGCGAATCGATGGTAACCCGCGTGCGCGACGCGTCGAAGGTCGCCTTCGCGCACCTCGTCGCGCGGCTGAAGGCCGGCGGCTTCACGCTATTGGATTGCCAGTTCCAGACCGAGCATCTCGCGACGCTCGGCGCCGTCGAAGTGCCGCGCGACGACTATGTCGCGTTGCTGGGCGCTGCGCTCGGCGATTCCGCCGCGGGGCTCGCCACCGGCGCGCCCTGCGTCGAAGGCGACTTCTTCGCGATCGACCGTGCGCCCGATCCCGATCCGC
The DNA here is from genome assembly GCA_023390675.1 of Pseudomonadota bacterium. GTDB lineage: Bacteria > Pseudomonadota > Alphaproteobacteria > Sphingomonadales > Sphingomonadaceae > Sphingomonas. Next base: position 461 of record JAEWCK010000116.1, on the reverse strand, counting down.
CCGCCGAAGGCGCCGGGACGGTGTTCGGCCCGCTGTCGCGGAAAGTCATCGCGCAGCTCTTGGTCCACACGTCGTAGATCGGGTGCTGGACGACGTTGAGCGCGGGGCGCTCGGCGAACAGCCAGCCCGAATGGACGCGGTGCCATTTCTTGTCGATCTCGAGCACGTCGACCTGGACGAAGGCGCCAGTGAGCTGGTCGGCTTCCCAGGGCGCGGTCTTGTCGCACGCGCGCAGGTGCACGATCACGTCGCCGATCCGCGTCGCCTGCCCCGGTTTCAAGTGGAATTCGCGCGCCTCGCCGTTGCGCTTGTTGAGGATGCCGAGCACCGCGACGCGCTCGTTCATCGGCGTGAGCGCAGCGTTTTCGATCGCACCGCCGTCCGAAGCGACATCCACCACTTCGGCGCCGTTGGCGTCGGTCACGGCCGAAGTGACGACTTCGTCCGCGCTGGCGTTGTTG
>JAEWCK010000075.1 GCA_023390675.1 Pseudomonadota bacterium | reverse complement strand
GTAACGAGCCGACGGGGGAGGTTGTCGAGATGAATGCATTCGCGAAGATGATCCTGCTCTCGGGCACGATGCTGGCCGCCGGCGCGGCCCAGGCGCAGACGCAAACCGTGCCGGCGCCCGCGCCGGCCGCCGCACAGGCCGATCCTGCGCCTGCGCAGCTTGCCGCGGCGCAGCGCGTGGTCGAGCTGATCTTTCCTGAAGGCACGTATCAGCGCGTCTTCTCCAAAAGCTTCGGCCCGATGATGGAGCAGATGACCGAGTCGATGGGGAACATGCCGATGGGCGCTACGCTGCGCGCGGCCGGCCTCCAGCCCGACGACGCCGCGAAGCTCGACAAGGCGACGATGTCTCAGGTCATGGAGATCTACGATCCCTATTGGCACGAGCGGCTCAAGCGCGTGACCGCGGTCATTTCGGACAGCATGGTCGGGATGATGGTCAAGGTCGAGCCGCTGGTCCGGACCGCGCTCTCCCGCGCCTATGCGCGCGAGTTCAGCGTCGCCGAGCTCGGCGACATGGAGCGCTTCTTCAGCACGCCCGCGGGCAAGCATTATGCGAGCCAGGCGATGGCGCTGTTCATGGATCCCGAGATCATGAAGGCCATGACCGATTTCATGCCCGAGATGATGAAGAGCATGCCCGACATGATGGCCAGGGCGATGGAGGCGACCAGGGACCTGCCGCCGCAGCGCCACAACAAGGATCTGACCCCCGCCGAGCGCAAGAGGCTCGGCGAGCTGCTCGGGATCGATCCGGCCAAGCTCAAGGACGACGGCAACACATGATCCCCGATCTGGACCAGCAGCGCGAGCGGCTCGCCCGCGAAGGCATGTACCGCCCCGAATTCGAGGGCGACGCCTGCGGCGTCGGCCTCGTCGCGGCGACCGACGGCCAGCCCTCGCGCCGCGTCGTCCAGTCGGCGATCGACGCGCTCAAGGCCGTGTGGCACCGCGGCGCGGTCGATGCCGACGGCAAGACCGGGGATGGCGCCGGGCTCCACGTCGACCTGCCCGCGCGCTTCTTCGACGACGCGATCGCAGCCGGCGGGCACCGCGTGCTGCCCAATCGGCTCGCGGTCGGCATGATCTTCCTGCCGCGCACCGATCTGGGCGCGCAGGAGACATGCCGCACGCTCGTCGAGAGCGAGATCATCGCCGCGGGCTACACCATCTATGGCTGGCGCCAGGTGCCGGTCGACGTCTCGGTGATCGGCGCCAAGGCTGCGGCGACGCGTCCCGAGATCGAGCAGATCATGATCGCGGGTCCGATGCCCGCCGAGATGGACGCCGCCGAGTTCGAGAAGAACCTCTATCTGGTCCGCCGCCGGATCGAGAAGCGCGTGATCGCCGCGCAGATCAGCGGCTTCTACATCTGCTCGCTGTCGTGCCGCTCCGTCATCTACAAGGGACTGTTCCTCGCCGAGAGCCTCGGCGAGTTCTACCCCGATCTCAAGGACGATCGCTTCGTCAGCCGCGTCGCGATCTTCCACCAGCGCTATTCGACCAACACCTTCCCGCAATGGTGGCTGGCGCAGCCGTTCCGCTGCCTCGCGCACAATGGCGAGATCAACACGATCCGCGGCAACAAGAACTGGATGCTCAGCCACGAGATCAAGATGGCGAGCCTCGCGTTCGGCGAGCAGAGCGAGGACATCAAGCCGGTGATCCCCGCGGGTGCGAGCGACACCGCCGCATTGGATGCGGTGTTCGAGGCGATCTGCCGGTCGGGGCGCGACGCGCCCACCGCCAAGCTGATGCTCGTGCCCGAAGCGTGGGACGAGCACACTCCGCCCAACCACCTCGCCATGTACAAATATCTGGCGAGCGTGATGGAGCCGTGGGACGGTCCCGCCGCATTGGCGATGACCGACGGCCGCTGGGCCGTCGCGGGCGTCGATCGAAACGCGCTCCGGCCGCTGCGCTACACCCGGACCTCGGACGGGCTCCTCATCGTCGGCTCCGAGACCGGCATGGTCCAGATCCCCGAAAGCGCAGTGGTCGCCAAGGGCCGGATGGGCCCCGGCCAGATGATCGCCGTCGACCTCGAAGCGGGCGTGCTGCTCGAGGATGGCGCGATCAAGGACCGCATCGCCGCCGAGCACGATTATGCCGGCATGATCGGCGAGTTCATCCGCATCGACGATCTCGCCGCGCCCGCGGCCGAACCCCTGCGCTTCGAGCGCGCCGAGCTCACGCGCCGCCAGGTCGCCGCCGGCCAGACGCTCGAGGACATGGAGCTGATCCTTGCCCCGATGGTCGAAACCGCCAAGGAAGCGGTGGGCTCGATGGGCGACGACACGCCGCTCGCGGTGATTTCGGACAAGCCGCGGCTGATCAGCCAGTTCTTCCGCCAGAATTTCAGCCAGGTCACCAATCCGCCGATCGACTCCCTGCGCGAGCGCCAGGTGATGACGCTCAAGACGCGCTTCGGCAATCTCGCCAACATCCTCGACACCGAAGGCGGCGGCTCGAAGGTCCTCGTGCTCGAGAGCCCGGTGCTCACCAACATGGATTGGGAGCGGCTGCGCGGCCATTTCGGCAGCCAGGCCGCCGAGATCGACTGCACCTTCCCCGCGGGCGACGATCCCGAGGCGCTGCGCGAGGCGATCAAGCGCATCCGCTACGAAGCCGAGCAGGCGGTCCGCGCCGGTTGCACCGAATTGTTCCTCACCGACGAGCACATCTCGGCCGAGCGCGTCGCGATCGCCGGCGTGCTGGCGGCGGCGGCTGTCCACACCCACCTCGTCCGCCGCGGCCTGCGCTCGTACGCTTCGGTCAACGTCCGCACCGCCGAATGCCTCGACACGCATTATTACGCCGTGCTGATCGGCGTCGGCGCGACCACGGTGAACGCCTATCTCGCCGAAGCCGCGATCGCCGATCGCCAGGCGCGCGGCCTGTTCGGCGACCTCTCGCTCGACGAATGCCTCAAGCGCCACCGCAAGGCGATCGACGAGGGCCTGCTCAAGATCCTCTCCAAGATGGGGATCGCCGTCATCTCCTCGTATCGCGGCGGCTACAATTTCGAGGCCGTGGGCTTGAGCCGCGCGCTGGTCAACGATCTCTTCCCCGGCATGCCCGCCAAGATCTCGGGCGAAGGCTATGCCTCGCTCCACCTCTCGGCGCGCCTCCGCCACGAAGCGGCGTTCGACGCGCACGTCGCGACGCTCCCGATCGGCGGCTTCTATCGCCAGCGCCACGGCGGCGAGACGCATGCCTATTCGGCGCAGCTGATGCATCTGCTGCAGACCGCGGTCGCGACCGACAGCTATTCGTCGTACCTCGCTTTCTCGCGCGGCGTCCGCGACACGCCGCCGGTCTATCTGCGCGACTTGCTCGAGTTCAATTTCCCCGAAACGGGCATCGCCATCGATCAGGTCGAGGCGATCACCGAGATCCGCAAGCGCTTCGTCACCCCCGGCATGTCGCTGGGCGCGCTCAGCCCCGAGGCGCACGAGACGCTGGCGATCGCGATGAACCGCATCGGCGCCAAGGCCGTCTCGGGCGAGGGCGGCGAGGACAGCGTCCGCTACAAGCCCTATGACAATGGCGACAACGCCAATTCGGTCATCAAGCAGATCGCGAGCGGCCGCTTCGGCGTGACGGCAGAATATCTCAACGCGTGCGACGAGATCGAGATCAAGGTCGCCCAGGGCGCCAAGCCCGGCGAGGGCGGCCAGCTTCCCGGCTTCAAGGTCACCGAGTTCATCGCGAAGCTGCGCCACGCCACGCCCGGCGTGACGCTGATCTCGCCGCCGCCGCACCACGACATCTATTCGATCGAGGATCTGGCCCAGCTCATCTACGATTTGAAGATGATCAACCCGCGCGCGCGGGTCTGTGTGAAATTGGTCAGCTCGGCGGGCATCGGCACGGTCGCCGCGGGCGTCGCCAAGGCGCATGCCGACGTGATCCTCGTCGCCGGCCACGTCGGCGGCACCGGCGCCTCGCCGGTCACGTCGGTCAAATATGCCGGCACGCCGTGGGAAATGGGGCTCTCGGAAGTCAACCAGACACTCACGCTCAACGGCCTGCGCGGGCGCGTGACGCTGCGCACCGACGGCGGGCTCAAGACCGGGCGCGACATCGTCATCGCCGCGATCCTCGGCGCCGAGGAATTCGGCATCGGCACGCTGAGTCTCGTCGCGATGGGCTGCATCATGGTGCGCCAGTGCCATTCGAACACCTGCCCGGTCGGCGTCTGCACCCAGGACGAGCGCCTGCGCGCCAAGTTCACCGGCAGCCCAGAAAAGGTCATCAACCTGATGACCTTCATCGCCGAGGAAGTCCGCGAGATCCTCGCCAAATTGGGATTCAAGAGCCTAGACGAGATCATCGGCCGCACCGAGCTGCTCCGCCAGGTCAGCCGCGGCGCCGAGCATCTCGACGATCTCGACTTGAACCCGGTGCTCGCCAAGGTTGACGCCGACGATTCGAACCGCCGCTTCTCCTTGAACACCTTCCGCAACGAAGTGCCCGACAGCCTCGACGCGCAGATGATCAAGGACGCCGCGCCCGTCTTCGCGCGCGGCGAGAAGATGCAGCTCACTTATACCGTGCGCAACACGCACCGCGCCGTCGGCACGCGGCTGTCGAGCGCGGTCACCAACAAGTTCGGCATGTCCACGCTCGCCGACGGACACGTCCATGTCCGGCTGCGCGGCTCGGCCGGCCAGTCATTGGGCGCCTTCCTGTGCAAGGGCATCACGCTCGAAGTGTTCGGCGATTCGAACGATTATGTCGGCAAGGGGCTGTCGGGCGGCGTCATCATCGTTCGCCCGATGGTCAGCTCGCCGATCGAATCGTGGAGCAACACGATCATCGGCAACACCGTGCTCTACGGCGCGACCTCGGGCCGGCTCTATGCCGCGGGCCAGGCGGGCGAGCGCTTCGCCGTGCGCAATTCGGGCGCGGACGTGGTGGTCGAAGGCTGTGGCGCGAACGGCTGCGAATACATGACCGGCGGCACTGCGGTGGTGCTGGGCAAGGTCGGCATGAATTTCGGCGCGGGCATGACCGGCGGCATGGCCTTTATCTACGATGCCGACGGCAGCTTCGAGAAGCGCGCCAATCCCGAGAGCATCGTCTGGCAGCGTCTCGCCTCGGCGCATTGGGAAGCGAAGCTGCGCGGCATGGTCGAGGCGCATGCCGAGGCGACCGACAGCAAATGGTCGCGAGGCCTGCTCGACGAATGGGACCGCGCGCTCGGCCATTTCTGGCAGGTCGTGCCGAGGGAGATGCTGACCAGGTTGCCCTATCCGCTCGACGACGCCGTTGAGGTGATCGCGGCCGAATAGCTCCTTCTAGCCCTCTCCCGCTTTCGCGGGAGAGGGGTGTTTTCGCGATCGCTTGCTGTCTGCGCCGCGTCGCGCCTAAAGCATCGGCATGTGGCAGCTCTACCAATTCCCGTTGTGCCCCTTTTCGCGCAAGGTGCGCCTGCTGCTCGGCGAGAAGGGCGTCGGCTATGAGCTGGTGCGCGAGTCGCCATGGAACCGGCGCGACGAGTTCGTCGACCTGAACCCCACCGGCCAAGTGCCGGTGATGGTCGATACGGAGCGCGGCGTCACGCTGATCGATTCCACCGTGATCTGCGAATTCTTCGAGGAGACGGTGAGCAAGAACCTGATGCTCAACGGCACCGCGACCGACCGCGCCGAGATCCGCCGCCTCGCGATCTGGTTCGACACCAATTTCTACGCCGAGATCACCGCGCCGCTGCTCCACGAGCGGATGCTCAAGCGCATCGTCTACAAGCAGTCGCCCGACGGCACGACGTTGCGCAACGCGATGAAGGCGGCGGTCAACCACCTCGACTATGTCGATTACCTGCTCGATCACCGCACCTGGCTCGGGGGCGCGACGATGAGCCTCGCCGATCTCGCCGCCGCCGCGCAGATCTCGATCGCCGACTATCTGGGCGGGATCGACTGGAAGGGGCATGAGGAAGCCAAGGGCTGGTATCTGCGCATGAAGAGCCGCCCGAGCTTCCGGCCTTTGCTCACCGAGCGGATGGAAGGCATTCCGCCGCCCGCCGATTATGAGAAGCTGGACCTTTAGCCCTTCTCCGTCATCCCGGCGAAGGCCGGGATCCAGGGTTTCTCTGCACTTCTGCCTGGCGGCGGTTTTCGCCGGAATGACGAAGGGGGTTGGAGCTTTCGCTCGACCGCCGCATTCTTTTGGGAACGCCGCGGGAGAATCGATATGCTCGAACATGTCCCCCATTGGCTCGGCCGCGCGCTGAGTGGGTTGCGCGCCGGAGCGGACAAGCTGGCGATCGTCCAGCCCGAACTCGGCAGCTTCGAAGTGCTCTACGTGGCGAGCCCGGCCTTCGCCAACGGCGCCCGGCTTCCCGAGCGCTTCACAGCCGATGGCGAGGGCGTCTCGCCGCCGCTCTTCTGGACCGGCGTGCCCGAGGGTACCGAGACCCTCGCGCTGATCGTCGAGGATCCCGACGCGCCCGCGCCGCAGCCGCTCGTCCATGCCGTGGTCTGGGGATTGAGCCCCGATGGCGACCTGAAGGAAGGCGCGATCCGCGCCGATGGGGCGGGCGATGGCGAGCGTGATGTCGGCCGCAACTCGTTCTTCGGCGAAGGCTGGCTCCCGCCCGATCCACCCACCGGCCACGGCGAGCATAACTACGCCTTCCAGCTCTTCGCGCTCGGCCCGGGCTCCGATCTCGGCGACAATCCCGGGCGCGGCGCAGTCGTCAAGGCGATGGCGGGGCGCGTGCTCGCCGCGGGGCTGCTCACCGGCACCTATTCGCGCGGTCAGGAAGCGCCGGTTGGCCCGGCCGGAAGCGCGGTTGCTGCATGAAGCGCCTGCTTGCGCTCGCCTCCGCCTTGCTGTTCGCCACGCCCGCGCTGGCGCAGCCCGATCCCGCGACATTGCTCCAGCCCAAGGAGACCGTCACCTCCCGCTACGTGCCGTCGCGCACGATCCAGGTCTGGCTACCGCCCGGTTACGGCAAGGGCCGGACGCGCTATCCGGTGGTCTATCTCCACGACGGGCAGAACGTCTACGACGAGCCGAGCCCGTGGAGCGGGCACAGCTGGGCGGTCCACCGCGCGCTTGCCGCAGGCATCGCCGAGCATCGTATCGCGCCGGCGATCCTCGTCGCGGTGTGGAACAACGACAATCGCCTGGGCGAGTACATGCCCGAAGCCGCGCTCGCCGCCGCGCCGGACGCCGCAACCGAGCCGGGCAAGGACCTGTTCCGCGGGTTGCCCCTGAAGCGCGAGGCCGTCGCGGGCGACGCCTATCTCCATTTCCTCGTCGAGGAGCTGAAGCCGCTGATCGACAGCCGCTACCGCACGCTTCGGGACCGCAGGCATACCTTGCTGATGGGATCGAGCATGGGCGGCCTCATCTCCGCCTACGCGCTGGTGAAGTACCCCGATGTGTTCGGCGGCGCAGCTTGCCTGTCGACCGCCTGGCCGATCGGCGGCGGCTTCGCGGCGGACTGGTTCGCCGCCAACTTCCCCGACCCAAGCACGCACAAGCTCTATTTCGACTACGGCACCAACACCAACGACGGCGCGATCGAACCTTTCCAAGCCAGGCTCGACGCCGCCGCCCGGGCGAAAGGCTTCACGCGGGCCAGCTGGCGCTCGCTCGCCTTCCCGGGCGACCAGCACACCGAATATGCCTGGGCCAAGCGCGTCCACTTGCCGCTGGCGTTCCTGCTCGGCCGCTAGATTCGCTGCTTGCAATGTAGGATTTCAGATGCTTGGCAGGGCGGCCGGGCATCGCTGCCGGCCGCTCTTTGACACCGTCGATCCACCGTTGGCAGACCTCCATGGCCACTGCGAACATTGGGAACATTCGCGCTCAGCCGTTGACGATCGTCCCGCCGTTCGGGTGCAGCACTTGCCCCGACATGTAGCTGGCATCCTCGCAGGCGAGGAACAGGAAGGCCGGCGCGACTTCGTTGGGCTGGCCCGGCCGCCCCATCGGCGTGTTCTCGCCGAAGCTCTCGAGCTTCTCGGGGCTGGCGCCGCCCGAGGGATTGAGCGGCGTCCAGATCGGCCCCGGCGCAACCGCATTCACGCGGATGCCCTTTTCGATCAGATTCTCCGAGAGCGAGCGCGTGAACGCCGTGATCGCGCCCTTGGTACTCGAATAATCGAGCAACTCCTTCGAGCCCTGATACATCGTGATCGAGGTGCAGTTGACGATCGCGGCGCCCTGCTTGAGGTGCGGCATCGCCGCCTGCGTCAGGAAGAACATCCCGAAGATATTGGTCTGGAAGGTGCGGCGGAGCTGCTGCTCGGTGATGTCGGTAATGTCCTTGTCGGGATGCTGCTCGCCGGCATTGTTGACCAGCACGTCGATCCTGCCGAACTTGTCGATCACCTGGCGGATCGCATCGTCGCAGAATGCTTTGTCGCCCACGTCGCCCGCGATGGTGAGGGCCTCGCGGCCTTCCTGGCGGACGATGTCGGCGGTCATCGCCGCATCGTCATGCTCGCAGAGATAGAGGATCGCGACATGGGCGCCTTCGCGCGCATAAAGCGCTGCGACCGCGCGGCCGATGCCGCTGTCGGCGCCGCTGATCACCGCGACCTTGTCCTTCAGCCGGCCGGAGCCGGGGTAGCGGGGTTCCCAATCGGGCTTGGGCTCGAGCGTGCTTTCGTGTCCGGGCAGCGCGTCCTCGTGGATCATGTCGATCGTGTCGCTCATCGGGCCGGTCCTCTTCTCGGGTCTCGGCGGATAAGCGGTGCGGAACGCCGGAAGTTCCGCAGGGATTGCACCGGCTTGCGGCAGGGTTCAGCCGAGAAGGCCCGAACCCTGCGCGCTGCCGACTATCACGAGGCCGGTGAACGCGAACGACGCGAACCCCACCAGCAGCGTGCGGGCCATGTTGATCCTGTCCATCCGATCCTCCGGCTTCACGCGAACGGAAGCGCGGGGGTCGAAAGGACGATGACGGCAGTGAAGAGCATCGCGCCGACGACGGCGAGGCGATGCTGGAACGAGTCGAGACGAGCGGTCATTGATTTAACTCCCTGATGCTTCGGTCAGCCGGACCATCCGGCGGCCGATGCCAAGAGTTTTGCAGGGGGCGTGCCAATTCTACTAAGTGATTGAAATCACGTAAGGCGCGTTAGAATGTTGCGCGGCGTTGGTGAATTTCGCGCCACGAGTTGGGGAATTCCACCAAATGAAAGCGGACAGTGACTGTCCGAATCCGGTCAATCGACGCGCAGGCAGTTCCGGCCGGCATTCTTGGCGGCGTAGCAGAGCTGGTCGGCGCGGTGGAACACGGTGCCGAGCACTTCGCCCTCCTTCGCTTCGCTCAGGCCCGCCGAAAAACTCACCGTGCCGAGCTTCTCGTCGTTCTCGCGCACGCGATATTGCTTGGCGGCGACGGCAAGCCGGGCACGATCGAGCGTCGCGCGCGCGGCCTCGGGGTCGATGCCCATGAACAGGATTGCGAATTCCTCGCCGCCATAGCGCGCCACCAGATGGCCGGGGCACTGTTCGGAAAGGATCTCGGCGAGCGCCTTGAGCACGCGGTCGCCGACGACATGGCCGAAGCGGTCGTTGACCGACTTGAAGTGATCGACGTCGCACACCGCGACGCACAGCGGGATGCCGCCCGCCGCTTGCGCGGCATAGGCTTCCTCGAACGCGCGGCGATTGGGCAGGCCAGTGAGCGGATCGCGGCGCGCATTGTCGCGCGCTTCCTCGAGCTTGCCGCGCAGCTCGGTCGCCTCGCGCGTCGCGCTCTCGAGTTTCGATTCGGCGTTGCGCACGCGCTTGATCATCGCCGCGGTAATGCTCGCCACTTGCGCCGATCCGTTTCCGGCCTCGATCGCTTCGGCGCTGGCGGCGAGGTTGCGGCCGAAATCCTCGGTCTCGACGCGCATCGCGGTCACGATGTCGTGGAAGCCATCGACCTGCATCTGGGTCTGCGCGACGAGGCCCTCGGCGCGCTCGGCCTTGGCTTCGGCGGAGGCGATCGGGCGGTGCGCGCAACCGAGCTCCTCGATGTCGCGCTGGGTCAGCCGGACGCCCCCGTCCGTGAGCGCATAGACCGCGCGGGCCAGCGTGCTGTCGGGATTGGCGAGCAGCTCATACGCGAAGGCATAGTTTTCCGGATCGGGTGCGAGCCGCTGATCGAGCAGAAAATCGCCAATCCGGTCGAAAAGGCGGCGCGCAGGATCCTTTCCCTCTGCCACCCGAACGACCCTAGCCCCGGACATTTGTCGTCAGCCCCCACCAGAAAATGCGTGCGGCGGCTCGAACGGCCACCTTGTTCGGCACGAGGTGTAGGGGCCGAGTTGCTAAAATCCGGTATGCAATTATTGCTCGATCGTGAAGGTCAGCCGCGGCGAGGATGCGCCTTGCGGTACTTCTGCACCTCGGCGAGCGTCAGGCGGATATGGTCGGCGGGGCTCATGTCGGAATGGACGAGCAGCACGCGGCCGTTGGGCGCGATCACATAGCTGGTGCGGCTGGTGATATTGCTCACGGTGCCGTCGGGCTTGGTCAGGCGGACGTCATAGGCCTTGATCACTTGCGGCGACGCCGCGGCGACTGCGAACTTGCCCGAGCAATATCGCGTGTCGCTCGAGAATTCGACGACCCGCTCGACATTGCCCGCGGTCATCCCGATCACCGTCGCGCCGGCCTTCTGGAAATCGGGCATCGCCTCGGCGAAGGCGTGCGCCTCCGCATTGCAGCCCGACGTGAAGGCGGCGGGGAAGAAATAGAGGACGACGGGACCCTTGCGGAGCGCGGCGCGGAGATCGACCGTGAACGGCTTGCCCGCGAGCGCGCCCTTGGCAGTAAACATCGGTGCCCTTGCGCCGGTGCACAGCGTCGCGGCGGCGGGGAAGGCGAGCGAGAGGGCAAGAGCGGCGGTCAGCAGTCGGCGCATGGGCATCCTCCTATTCGTCTGCGTTCTACGCGCTCATCGCGGTTCCGGCTAGCGCGTCAGCGCGATGCCGATCCGGGCGTGGGTGTCGTTGATGCGGAAATCGTCGAGCGCCTCGCCATAGCCGCTAAAGGCTTGGCCGAAGATGTAGAAGCCGAGGCCCCCGCCCAGCTTCGTCAGCGGGTACGAGACGAACAATTCGGCGCCCCCTTTTCGCGTCTCGAAGTTGCCGCGGACATTGGCGGCGATCTTGAGCCCGTCGTCCTGGCGGATCGCCGCGGCGAGCGAGGCCATGCCCCAATAATCCCTGAGGTCGGGCGCGATCCCTTGATGCCCGACATAGACCCAGGCCTGGGGCGCGAGATCGAGATGCCAGCCGCTTCCGAGATCGGTGGTGGCCTCGATTCGCCCGAAGATGCGGTTGACGTCGATCGACGTCGCCGGACCGCGCCCATTCGAATCGTGCCGCCAGCCAAGCGCGACACGCATGTTGTCGCCGGTCGGGATATAGGCATAGACCTCGGGGCTGTAGGTCGTCGCGCGGAACGGCCCCGAGGGCTCGTCCAGCGCCCAGAACATCGTCTGGGTATAGGCGAAGCGGAGGTTGCCGAGCCTGAGCGGGGCATCCTCCTCGAACGGACGGAAAGCGAAGCTGACCTGCAGCTTGCCGCCCGAATCGCCCGCGCCGAACGCGCCATAGACCGGCTCGTGCGGCTCGAACCGGTCGAGGAACGCCGCTGACGTGCCGCTCGAGCTCTGCACCACGGTCTCGGTGGGCGGGATTTCGGCGGCGGCGTGCTGATCTGCTGGCGGCACCGCTTTGCCCACGACGCTCACCGGCACGTAGCGCGCCTTGACGAAGCCGCCCGGGGCGATCTCGGGAACAGGCCCCGGTGCGCGCTCCAGCACGAGGCGCGTGCCGTCGGCCGCCGTCACTTCGATCTCGCGTGGGCCGGCGTCGGTGACGGGCGCATCGCCTTCGTTGACGAGGAACACCTCGACTCCGCGCAGCGCCTCGGCCTCCGAGTCGGGCTGCGCCGGCACTGCGCGCAGCTGCGCGGCGGCGGGCGTGGCGATCAGCAATGCCAGAGGGAAGAGCAGGCGGCGCATCCGGCCGGGATTGGCAGGGCTTCGTGACGTTTGCGAGTCGAAAGTCGCCGCTGGCGCGGCTCGGTGCGAGTCGAAAGTCACGGGCTGGCGGAGCCGGGGCAGGGCGGCTAGGGCGCTCGCATGGCCGTTTCCGAGACCGACATCGCGCTCGCCGAGCGCCTGGCGCAAGCCGCGGGCGCGGCGATCCGCCCCTATTTCCGCGCCGAGCACGGGCTCGAGGCCAAGGAGGACCTGTCCCCCGTCACGCTCGCCGACCGCGCCGCCGAGGAGGAGATGCGCAAGCTGCTGATCGCCGAGCGGCCGATGGACGGCATCCACGGCGAGGAATTCGGCGTGCGCGAGGGAGCGAGCGGGCGCGTCTGGGTGCTCGATCCGATCGACGGGACGCGCGCCTTCATTGCCGGGCGCCCGATCTTCGGAACGCTGATCGCGCTGGTCGAGGAGGGCTGGCCGGTGCTCGGGGTGATCGACCAGCCGGTGGCGGGCGAGCGCTGGCTGGGCGCGATGGGCCGGCCGACCCTGTTCAACGGCAAGCCCGCCGAGACGCGGCGCTGCCGCGACTTGAAGCAGGCTATCCTCGGCACGACGAGCCCGGCATTGTTCGACGACCACCAGCTCCACGCTTTCGAGCATCTCGACGCCGCAGTGATGAGCACGGTGCTCGGCGGCGACTGCTACAATTACGGCTGCGTCGCGAGCGGCTGGCTCGATATGGTGGTCGAGGCGGGATTGAAGCTCCACGATTTCGCGGCGCTGGTGCCGGTGGTCGAAGGCGCGGGCGGGCGGATGTGCGACTGGCAGGGTGATCCGCTCCACGCCGGGAGCAAAGGCGAAGTGATCGCTGCGGGCGATCCGGCGCGAATCGACGACATCCTCGAGGCGCTCGCCTGCCGCGGGCATTGAGCGGCGAGCATACCGGACTTTCCGAAGTTTACGAAGTTGGCGGCAGGTCCCCTGAGGGTTTCCTGCACGCGCGGTTCGAAAATCGCGGCGCCCGAGAAGGCGAGGAGGAAAGGACCCTGCACCCGTCAGTATCGAGCAAGTGAAATCCTACATTGCAAGATCGCCTAGCGTGCGATCAGCAGCTTGCCATAGGGCCGGCGTGCCGGAGCGGCCGGCGGCATGGTCGGGTTGCCCGGATAGCGCCGGCCGCCGAAGCGGAGCCGCGCGACATAGGCGCGGGCGATGCCGCCACCCGCCACGGTGACGCCGATACCGCGCCAACGTGAGTCGAGGAAGGAAGCAGCCAGACCGGCCGCTGGACGATCGTGGTGCGTCCCACGATGCGATACCCCTTGCCTGCCGGGGTGAGGATGACGAGCCTGCACCCTCCTGTGCCGCACCAGTCCTGTCCCGTATAATATATCAGGGCTTCAGGCCGGCCATCGCCGTCGAGGTCGGCCTCGGCCCATCTATAGCGCGATATCCCGAGCGACGCCCTGACATAGGCTGCCAGCCTTGCGGGCGGCCGGGTCTGCTCCGGCGCCAAATTCGCGGTCAGCGCCAGCGCAAGCAGCAGGCTCATTCCTTCACCGGTCCGCCGATCGACCAGGCATGGCCGTAGGGATCGACGAGCTGGCCGTAGCGATCCCCCCAGAACTGATTGTCGAGGGGCATACGGATCGTAGCGCCCGCGGCGAGGGCACGGTCCCACCACGCGTCGGCGTCGTTCGTCTGGATGTGGAGCGTGACGCCCGCCGGCACGGGCACGCCGCCGGTCCATTCGGGGAAGTCGTCGTTGAGCATCAGCGAGCCGCCATTGATGCGGAGATGACAGTGCATCAGCCGCTTGCCGTCTTCGGCGAAGTGATGGCCGAGATCCTCGGCGCCGAACGCGGCCTTGTAGAATTCGACCGCTTCCGGCCCCTTGCCCTCCCGGATCGTGATGTGCGCAATCACGCCGTCCATCGGACCTGCATTCTCGGCCATGCTCGCTCTCCTTTCGATTCGGTGCGGTTCGATCCTAGCGGCTCGGCGCTTGCGGCGGAACGGCCGGCGCGGGATATCCCGGCGATGACGTCGATCCCCGCCCCCGCCACGATCCGCTCGCTGTTCGTCACCGAGGTCTATCAGACGCATTTCGGCGGGACCGGGCTCGACTCGCTGCTCGACCGGCTCGAGGCGGCGTGCCGGGAAATGGCGGCGGAGGACGCGGCCGGGCGCGCATGGGCCGAGCGGCAGGGCTATCTCGGCTACACTTCCTACGATTCGATCGACGACTTGCCCGCGCACGCGCCGGTGTTCGCCGAACTGAAGGCTGTGCTCGATGTCCATGCGGCGATCTTCGCGCGCATTCTAGAAATGGACTTGCGCGGGCAGGCGCTTAGAATGGAGCGGAGCTGGGTCAATGTGCTGCGTCCGGGGGGCATGCATTCGGGGCACATCCACCCGCACAGCGTGCTTTCGGGGACGATCTACCTCGCAGTGCCCGACGGGGCGGGCGCGCTCCAGTTTGAGGACCCGCGCCACGGCCTGATGATGCATACGCCGCTCCGCTCGCCCGATGCGCGGACCGACCGCCAGCCTTTCGTCGCGCTCGCGCCCGCGCGGGGGACCTTGCTGCTGTGGGAGAGCTGGCTGCGGCACGAGGTGCCGACCAATCGCGCGGTGGAAGAGCGGATCTCGATCAGCTTCAA
>JAEWCK010000044.1 GCA_023390675.1 Pseudomonadota bacterium | reverse complement strand
GGCACCCACTGGACGCTCTACGAGCGCCGGCCCAAATAGGGGCCATGTTCCTCTCCTTCCTCGACGAGTTGCGCGCCGCGGGCATTCCCGCGAGCCTGAAGGAGCACCTGATCCTTCTCGAAGCGCTCGACCGCGACGTGATCGAACGCACGCCAGAGGCCTTCTATTTCCTCGCGCGCGCCACCTTCGTGAAGGACGAGGGCCTGCTCGACCGTTTCGACCAGGTCTTCGCCAAGGTCTTCAGGGGCATCGCCTCGAGCTACGGCGTCGCGCCAGCCGAGATCCCCGAGGAATGGCTGCGCGCCATCGCCGAGAAGTATCTGACGCCCGAAGAGATGGCGGCGATCCGGTCGCTCGGTTCGTGGGACGAGATCATGGAGACGCTCAAGAAGCGGCTCGAGGAGCAGCAGGGCCGGCACCAGGGCGGCAACAAGTGGATCGGCACCGGCGGCACCTCGCCCTATGGCAATAGCGGCTACAACCCCGAAGGCGTCCGCATCGGCGGCGAGAGCAAGCACAAGCGCGCACTCAAGGTCTGGGAAGGCCGCGAGTTCCGCAACCTCGACTCCACCAGAGAACTCGGCACGCGCAACATCAAGGTCGCGCTACGCCGCCTCCGCCGCTTCGCCCGCGAAGGCGCCGCCGACGAGCTCGACATCGATGCGACGATCCATGGCACCGCGCGCCAGGGCTGGCTCGACGTCCATATGCGCCCCGAGCGGCACAATGCCGTCAAGCTGCTGCTCTTTCTCGATGTCGGCGGATCGATGGACCCGTTCATCAAGCTCTGCGAGGAGCTGTTCTCGGCCGCGACGAGCGAATTCAAGAACCTCGAATTCTTCTACTTCCACAACTGCCTCTATGAAGGCGTGTGGAAGGACAATCGCCGCCGCTTCACCGAGCGCACCCCGACCTGGGACATCCTCCACAAATACGGGCACGATTATAAGCTGGTGTTCGTCGGAGACGCGTCGATGAGCGCGTACGAAATCAGCCATCCCGGTGGATCGGTCGAGCATTTCAACGAGGAAGCGGGCGCGGTGTGGATGCAGCGCGCGCTGAACGTCTATCCCGCCGCGGTCTGGCTCAATCCGATTCCCCGCGAGCAATGGGGATACACCCAATCGATCCGGATGCTGCGCGAGCTGATGGGCGATCGCATGTACCCGCTCACGCTCGCCGGGCTCGATGACGCGATGCGCGAGCTGAGCCGCAAGCGCTAGCTCAGTCCGTCTCGCCGTCGCTGCTCGTGTCGATGCCGCGCGCCTTTGCATCGAGGCTGATCTGGCGCGAGATCCGCCCCATCGCGGTCGTCCCCCTGGCCATTGGATCGCCCTTGTAGAGTCCCTTCAGATACGAGCGATCGACCTCGGTGAATGACAGCGGCGGCGACACGGAAGGATCGAACAGCGTCATGATCGTGTCCGCCTCGAGCCCCTCGCGCGGCGGGCGGGCGTTGGAGAGCGCGCGCATCGCGGCATAGTCGGCGATCTGGGTCAGCGTCTTGCCGTCCAGCGCGTCGTCGTCGATCACGATCGTCGAGCCGAGCATCACCTGCTTGGTCGGCAGATTGATGATCGAGGCGGATTTGACCGTCAGGATCATCCCCGTCTGCCTCTGATTGTCCTCGTTGAGCAGGAGGACGCTATTCCACATGTGCACCGGCCCCGGGCGATACGCGCGAAGCAGGTCCGAATTGTTGACGCCATTGAAAATCGCCGGGCGCTTGCGGCGGAAGTCGCGCACCAGCGCGTCGGCATCGGCGGCCGCGATGACGACCAGGTTCGCGCGGCACTTCTCACCGGCGACCGGTGCGCCGACGTCCCGCGCGACGCGGCGGATACGCTCGACGACGATACGCGCATAATCTTCGGGAAATCCTGCCACGGCAGGACAGATCGGGTCCTGGAAGCGCGAGAGCTGACCGTCGATGGTCGACGTCACCTGGCGGACATAGCGGTGGACCACCTTCGGCGGCAGCTTCTTGCCCTGGACGATGATCGTCTCGTCCTGGCCGGCATCCTGCGGCGCTTCCTGCGCCCGGCCGCCGGTTGCGCAGAGCGCGGCGGCCGCCACAAGTGCCAGTTTGAGGAAGCCCCTATGCATTGACCGTCCCCTCGCGGATCGCGTGCAGCAACGAAATAACACACTGCAATCGCGGGACAAGTCCCGCGCTATTCCTTGCCGGTGTCGACTCCCCGGGCACGGGCGTCCCGGCCGATCTGGCCCGATATCCGGCCCATGGCGGCGTTGGCCTTGTCGAAGGGGTCGCTCTTGTAGAGCGCCGTCAGATAGGATTTGTCGACCGCTGTGACCGAGAGCGGCGTCGCCACGCTGGGATCGAACAGCGTCATGATCGTATCCGCCTCGATTCCTTCCGAGGGCGGCTTCGCCCCCGACAGCGCACGCATCGCGACATAGTCGGCGATCTGGGTCAGCGATTTGCCGACCAGCGCATCGTCATCCAGCACGATCGTCGAGCCCGCGATCGCCTGCTTGTGCGGAAGCTTGATGAACGAGGCGCTGCGCACCGTCAGCACGCCGCCGACGGCCTGGCGATTGTCCTCGTTGAGCAGCACGACATTGTTCCACATATGCACCGGCCCTGGGCGCAATGCGCGATGCATGTCGGACGAGCTCACGCCCAGGAAATAGGTCGGCATGGTCTTGCGTATCTGTTTGACCAGCGCATCGGCGTCGGCGGCGACGAGCACCACCAGATTGGCGCGGCAATCCTCCCGGTCCACTGGCGCCCCGACCGCTTTGGCCACGCGGCGGATGCGGTCGGCGATGATCTTCGAATAATCCTCGGGGAAGCCCAGCACGCGCGGACAGATCGGGTAGTCGAAGCGCGACATCTGGCCGTCGATCGTCCCGCTGACCTGGCGGACGTAGTGATGCACCACCTTGGGCGGCAGCTTGGCGCCCTTGACGACGATGTCCTCGCCTTGCTCGCTGGCCTGCTGCGCGTCAGCCGCAGGCGCCGTCTGCGCATGGGCGCCGGTCATGCAAAAGGCCGCGAGCGCAAGCGCTCCGCTCCGGATCATCGAGATATGCAAGGGAAACTCCGAACAAGTGCTACAGATACATAACACACTTGCCGGATGCATGCCAACGCAGAAAGAACGCGAGCGTCCTAGAGCCGCTCCACCGCGCGATGCAGGCGGCGCAGCACCGCGCCATCGTTCGGCTGCCCGCCGGCCGCTTCGCTGGCCAACGCCATCAGCCGGATCGCGCCGAAGCTCGCCGCGAGCCCCTTGAGCCGCAGCGCCGCCGAAGTCCAGGCATCGGGGCTGTCGGCGGTCTTCATCCCCTCGAGGCAGCGCTTGACGCCGTCGAGGAACGCGCCGCGCAGCTCGGCGATCAGCGCGGGCTCGTCGCCCACCGCAGCCGCCAGGGTCGCATCGATAGCACCGGGATCATAGGCCATGCCGGCGAGTCTAGCCGCCAGCCGTTAACCTTCCGTTTCCTTACGGTGTTGGTGTGGCGGGGAAATGTGGTAAATGCATCACATGATTGGGGGAAAGCTTGGCGAGCCCGCGCTCGTGGCAAACGCGGAGGACGAGGAGCTGGTGCTGTCTGACATTCAGGCGGTCCCGGCGCCCGATCCCGTGACCGAAACCGTCCATGCGGACGAGGTGGAAGAGGAGGAGCCCCCGCGTGGCTCGGGCTGGGTGCTTCCCGGCCTTGCGATCGTCGCGGTGCTCGGCTGGCTTGGCGGGATGGGCTGGCTGCTCCGCGGCACGTTCGCCGCGCCGATGGCGCCCGCCGCGCTGGTTCAGCTGATCGCTGCGTTGTGCGTCCCCCCTGCCCTGATCGGCATCCTCTATCTTCTCGCGCTGCGCACCAGCCGCGCAGAGGCGCAGCGCTTCGGCGCAACCGCGCGGACAATGCGCGCCGAGGCGGCGAACCTTGAGCGCACCGTCGCCGCGCTCGCCGAGCGGATCGAGGCCAATCGCGCGATCCTCGCCGAACAGGCCCGGGCGCTCGCCGGCATCGGCGATCGCGCGGCGCAGCAGATCGCCGAAGTGGCGGGCACGGTGAGCCACCAGTCCTCCACGCTCGACAGCAGCTCGCGCACCTTGCTCACCACTGCGGCCGAGGCCGAGCGGCGCGTCGCGATCGTGCTCGCCTCGCTGCCCAAGGCGCATGAGGAGATGCGCGGCATGTCCGAGCGGCTCGACGAAGCGGGGCTGCTCGCCAGCCAGCGCGCCGCTTCGCTCGATACCCAGCTCAGTGCGCTCGCTGAACGTGGCCGCGAGGCCGACCAGATCGCCGGTGGCGCGGCCGAGCGGCTGGCCGCGCACATCGCCCGCATGGAAGCGACCAGCGAGACCGCGAGCGCGCGGCTCGAGCAAGTCACCGGCGAGATGTCGAGCGCAGTCGATACCGTGCTCGATCGCGCCGCGCAGGCCGTCGACGAGGCGCGCAAGGGCATCGCCGCGCAGGGCGAGGCGATCCTCGCGATGCTCGAGGCCAATCAGGCCGCGCTCGATCGCGCCGGCCGCGACAGCGCCGAAGCGCTGGGCGAACGGATGGCCTTGATCGAGGAGACGATCGGCCGCGTCGGCAGCCGGCTCGGCGAGGAGCAGACCCGCACCGACGCGATGTTCGCCGGGCTCTCGACCGGAGTCGACCGGCTCGACCGCGAGCTGCAGGTTCTCCACGCCGCGGGCACCGACCGCGTTCAGGGCCTCGCCGCTTCGGTGAGCGCGCTCCACGGCTCGGTCGATGCGATGACCGAGGCGATGAACACAGGAGAGGCGACCGCGCAGCGCGTGATCCGCACCTCGGAGGACCTGCTCACCGCGCTCGATGCCTCGGCGCGCGAGATCGACGAAACCCTCCCCGAAGCGCTGGGCCGCCTCGACGCGCGCATCGGCGAAAGCCGCCAGGTCGTCGCGGGCGCCAAGCCCGAGCTGCTCGCGCTCGTCACTGCCGCCGAGAGCACGCACGACGCGATCGAAGCGATCGCCGACGTCGTCCGCCAGCAGCGCGACACACTCGCCAAGACACAGGCCTCGCTGCTGGAGACGCTCGCCACCGGCGGCGAGCAGGCGGAGGAATTGGGCGCGATCGTCGATCAGACCATCGCCACCACGCGCAGCTTCGCCGAGTCCGCCGCGCCGCAGCTGGTCGAGGCGCTGGTCCGCGTCCGCGAGACCTCAAACGCTGCTGCCGACCACGCCCGCGAAACGCTCGCCTCGATCGTGCCGGCCACCCAGCGCGCGCTCGAGGAAGCGAGCACCGCAGCGCTGCGCCGCGCAGTCGACGAAAGCGTCCGCCGCCAGATCGCGGAGCTCGCGCTCACCACCGAGACCGCGGTCAACGCCGCGACCAGGGCCTCCGAGCGCCTCACCCAGCAAATGCTTTCGATCGCCGAGGCGACCGCGCAGGTCGAGACCCGCATCGCGGAGGGCCGCGCCGAGCGCGAGGCCGCCGACAGCGACAATTTCGCCCGCCGCGTCTCGCTGCTGATCGAGGCGCTCAATTCGGCCTCGATCGACATCACCAAGGCCTTCTCGGCCGAAGTCACCGACAGCGCCTGGGCGGCGTATCTGAAGGGCGATCGCGGCGTCTTCACCCGCCGCGCGGTGCGGCTGCTCGATCCCGCCGACACGCGCGAGATCCACCGCCTCTACGACGAGGACGAAGGCTTCCGCGACAACGTCAATCGCTACATCCACGATTTCGAGGCGATGCTCCGCCAGATCCTCGCGCTGCGCGACGGCTCGCCGCTGGGCGTGACCTTGCTCTCGTCGGACATGGGCAAACTCTACGTCGCGCTGGCCCAGGCGATCGAGCGGCTGCGGACGTAATTCCCTCTCCCATCGGGAGAGGGAGTTTAGCGGTGCGCCCAGTCGAGCATGTCGGTCGTCACCCAGCCATAGACGTAGTTCAAATAGAACAGCGCGAAGAGCAGCGTCGCGACGATCGTGGTGCGCAGTGCGATGCGCCCGGCAGGGAAGTGGTGCGGCGCGCTCTCGGCCTGGCCGGGGACCAGCTCCATGCCCGCCTCCTCGCTCGTTCGCACCCCCCACGGCAGGACGAGAAACACCGAAAAGGCCCAGAACAGCACATAGATCGCGATTGCGGACTTCCAGTTCATCTCAGACCTCGACGATGAGCACGTCCACCACGGGCTTCTTGCCCGTATAGCGGAACGCCGCGCGGCGCACGGCAAGCCGAACGGCCTCGCGGAGCTTCTCCATGTCCTTGCCATCCCTGGCTACGGCCTGCGCAGCCGCCTCGCACGCCTCGACGATGAAATCCTCACGATCCTCCTCGACCGGCACGCCCTGCAGCCGGATCTGCGGTACGCCGACAAGGCGGCCCTGCCGCACCGCCACCGCCGCGCTGATCTGGCCGTAGAGCGATACGCGGCGGCGCTCGTTGATTGTGGTGCCATCGGCCGGGAGGATCACGTCGCCATCGAGCACGAGCCGCCCGGCAGGCGCGAAGTCGACACGCTCGGGCCTGCCCGGCGCGAGCCGCCAGATCTCGCCATTCACCTGGTTGATCGCCTGCGGCACGCCTTCGGACAGCGCAAAGCGCGCCTGCTCGTGCATGTGGCGCACTTCGCCGTGCACCGGGATGATGATCTGGGGGCGGATCCAGCGATACATCTCGGCAAGCTCGGGCCGGCCGGGATGCCCGGAGACGTGGATGAACGCCTGGCGATCGGTAATGATGTCGACGCCCTTCGATGCCAGCGCGTTCATGATCTTGCCGATCGCGATTTCGTTGCCCGGAATCTGGCGCGACGAGAAGACGACGAGGTCGCCTTCGCTGATCTTGAGGACATGGCTGCCCTCGGCGATGCGGTTGAGCGCCGCGCGCGGTTCGCCCTGCCCGCCCGTCGCGACGATCAGCACGCGGCGCGGCGGCAGCGTCATCGCCGTCTCGAAATCGACCGTATCGGGGAAGTCGCGCAGATAGCCGGTCGCCTTCGCCACGCGGATGATCCGGTCGAGCGACCGCCCCGCGACGCAGAGCTCGCGCCCGGTGTCGCGCGCGACTTCGCCCAGCGTCTGGAGGCGCGCGGCGTTCGAGGCGAAGGTGGTGACGAGCACCCGCCCCTTCGCCGCGCCGATGACTTCGTCGAGCCCCTTGCGGACATCGGCCTCCGATCCCGAGGCCTCGGGATTGAAGACATTGGTCGAATCGCAGACGAGCGCGAGCACGCCCTTGTCGCCGATCGCCGTCAGCTCCTCGGCGGTCGATGCGCCGCCCAGCGACGGCGCGTCGTCGAGCTTCCAGTCGCCGGTGTGGAAGACGCGGCCATAGGGCGTCTCGATCAGCACGGCATTGCCCTCGGGAATCGAGTGGGCGAGCGGGGTGTAGGTGATCGTGAAGGGCCCGAGATCGAACGGCCCTTCCTCGTCGACGACGTTGAGCTCGACTCTCTCCTCGATCCCCTCTTCCTCGAGCTTGCCGCGGATCAGCCCGGCCGTGAACGGCGTGGCATAGAGCGGCACGCCCAGATCGGCGGCGAGATAGGGCAGCGCCCCGATATGATCCTCATGTCCGTGCGTCAGCACGATCCCGAGCAGGTCGTCGATCCGCTCCTCGATGAACTGGAGATCGGGCAGGATCACGTCGATGCCCGGATAATTGGCGTCGCCGAAGGTGATGCCGCAATCGACCATCAGCCATTTGCCGCGGCAGCCATAGAGATTGACGTTCATGCCGATCTCGCCCGAGCCGCCGAGCGCGAGGAAGAGGAGTTCGTTTTCTGGAGTCACTGCTTTCCTGTTCTCTCTTCGTCATCCCGACGAAAGCCGGGATCCAGAGCCACGAACGCGTCGCTTGCAACTCTGGGCCCCGGCCTTCGCCGGGGTGACGGTTATGGGTTGGCGACACGTTCCCACAGCATCGCCAGTCCCTGAATCGTCAGATCGGGCTCGATGCGGTCGAACGCATCGGTCTGCTTCTCGAACAGCACCGCAAGCCCGCCGGTCGCGATCACCTTGAGCGGGCGGCCGACTTCGGACTTCAGCCGCGCGACCAGCCCCTCGATCATCGCGATGTAACCCCAATAGATGCCGATATGCATCTGGTCGACGGTGTTGAGCCCGACCACGCTGTTTGACCGCGGCGCCTCGATCGCGATGCGCGGCAGCTTGGCGGCGGCGGTGACGAGCGCGTCCAGTGACAGGTTGATCCCCGGCGCGATGATCCCGCCCTTGTACGCGCCGCGATAGTCGACGACGTCGAAGGTCGTCGCAGTACCGAAATCGATGATGATCAGGTCGCCCTGATACAGCGCATGCCCCGCGATCGCATTGAGCGCGCGGTCCGCGCCCAGATTCTGCGGTTCCTCGACATCGAGCTGGAAGCCCCATTCGGCGTCGCCCTTGCCCGCGATCACGGCTTCGGTGCCGAAATATTTCTGGCTCAGCACCTGCAGGTTGTGCAGCGCGCGCGGGACGACGGTACCGACAATCACGCCGGTCACCGCCGATCGGTCGTAGCCCTCGAGGCTCAGCAGCTGGCTCAGCCACACGGCATATTCGTCGGCGGTGCGGCGCGGGTCGGTCGCGATCCGCCAGCGCGCCTTGATCTCGCGGCCCTCCACCAGGGCAAAAACGACATTGGTGTTGCCGGCGTCGATGGCGAGCAGCATCTGGCTTTCCCTCTAGAGCAGGAACACGTCGGCCGCGTGGATGACACGCGCCGAGCCATCCGCCAAGCGCAGGATGAGCGCCCCGTCGCGGTCGAGGCTGTTGAACAGCCCGTCGAC
>JAEWCK010000032.1 GCA_023390675.1 Pseudomonadota bacterium | reverse complement strand
GTCGGCGCGCCGTGCGTCGCCCAGCGCGTGTGCGCGATGCCGATAGTGCCCGGCAGCGGACTCTCGGCGAGCCGCGCCGCCAGATTGGCGAGCTTGCCCTCGGCGCGGCGGCGATCGATCTCTCCATGATCGAGCGTGGCGATGCCCGCCGAATCATAGCCGCGATATTCGAGCCGCTTGAGGCCGTCGAACAGCCGCTGCGCGACTGCGCTGGTCCCGACGATGCCGACAATTCCGCACATGCCTGATACTTCCCTGGCCCGCCTCAATGCGGGAAATTGGTGTCCACGAAGACCCGCGTGAACTCGCGCGGATCGGGCTCATGCCCGTTGGCGGCGGCGAACTTCGCCGCGCCCTTTTGCCAGATCTCCCGGATCGCGCCTGCCATCCCCTCCGGGAATTGCATCCGTTCGGCGACGATCGTCCGCCAGTCGCCCTCCGCGCCGAAGGCCTCGCGGAACCGCGGCTCCATCGCCTTCAGCTGGGCGTCGCTCTCGGCGTCGAGATGGCCGATCGCGTCGAGCACATAGCTGTCGACCAGCCTGAGGAACGGCTTGCCGGCATAGCGCTCGCTCATCCGAGGATTTCGATCTGGTCGGCGGCGTCGACGTCGATCCGCGTCTGGTAATAATTGCCGCCGCCACGCCTGGGGATCGGCACGCGGCGCGCGATGCCTTTCACGCGGATGCGCTTGCCCTTGAGCACGTCCTCCGCTCGCGCACCGAGCCTGGCGAGCAGTGCGTTCTGCGCGGCCGTGTGGAGCTCGACCGAGAGGTTCGCCGGATCGCGATAATCCTCGCTCGAATTGAGATAGGCGTCGAAGCCCGAAGCGCCGGTCGACGCCACGGCGAATTCGAACACGCCTTCGACCTGGCCCGAGCTCGCCGCCGTCGCCGCGGCGATCGCCTGCGCCGGAGTCATCGGTGTGGCGGTCTGGGCCAGCGCGGGGCCCGCGAGCATCAACGCCGCGATTGCAAAAAACATGCGCATCACTTCTTCCCTGCCTCTTTCCTGGCTTTCATCTTCTCGCGGAACGCTTTGGCCCAGCCCGGCTTCGCCTGCTGCCCGGCGCGCGTGATCCCCAACGCATCGGCCTCGACGTCGCGCGTCACCACCGAACCCGCCCCGACGATCGCGCCGTCGCCCACCTTGACCGGCGCGACCAGCGCGCTGTTCGACCCGATGAAGGCGCCTTCGCCGATTTCGGTCCGGTATTTGAGGAAGCCGTCGTAATTGCAGGTGATCGTGCCCGCGCCGATGTTCGCGCCCGCGCCCACGCTCGCGTCGCCGAGATAGGTCAGATGATTGGCCTTGGCGCCGGGCCCGAGCACCGCATTCTTGGTCTCGACGAAATTGCCCACGCGCGCGCCCTCGCCGATCGCGCTGCCGGGGCGCAACCGCGCAAACGGGCCGATGCTCGCGCCGCTTTCGATTCGCGCGCCCTCGATATGGCTGAACGCGTGGACGACGACATTGTCGGCGATCGTGACCCCGGGCCCGAACACGACATTCGGCTCGATCGTCACGTCGCGGCCGATGACCGTGTCGTGCGCGAACCATACCGTCTCGGGCGCGATCAGCGTCGCGCCCTCGGCCATCGCGCGCGCGCGCCGCGCGGCCTGCCATTCGGCCTCGAGCCCGGCCAGTTCGCCGCGGCTGTTGACGCCCGCGACCTCGACGGCGCCGGTCTCGATCACTGCCGAGGCCCGGCCGTCGGCCGCGGCTAGCATGACGATGTCGGGGAGGTAATATTCGCCGGCGGCATTGTCGTTGGTCACGCGTGCGAGCAGCGCGAACAGATCCGCCCCGCGGACCGCCATCAGCCCCGAATTGCACAGCGTCTCGGCGCGCTCCTCGGGGCTCGCGTCCTTGAACTCGACCATCTTGACGATCCGCCCATCGGCATCGGCAATGATCCGGCCATAGGCGCCGGGATCGGCAGGGCGGAAGCCGAGCACGACTGCCGCGGGCGCATCGCCGGCGTGGAGCCGGTCGAGCATCCGTCGCATCGTCTCGGCGCTCACCAGCGGCACGTCGCCATAGAGGATCAGGACGTCGCCGGAGAACGCATCGAGCGCCTCTTCCGCCATCCGCACCGCATGGCCGGTGCCGAGTTGCTGGTCCTGCGCCACCGTCTCGGCGCCCAGCGGACGCACCGCGGCCTCGACCTGCTCGCGCCCCGCCCCCACCACAACGAGCGTGCGCGCAGGGTCCAGCGCCGCGACGCTGTCGATAAGGTGCAGCAGCATGGGCCGCCCGGCGAGCGGGTGGAGCACCTTGTGCGTGTCGGATTTCATCCGCGTGCCCTTGCCCGCGGCAAGGATGATCGCGGCGATCGGTGACGTCATTTGCCCTCCGGAGCATGCCCCTGCCACGATAAGCTTGCCAATTCCATAGCGTTGCTGGCAGGCCCGCGCCGGCATGGCCGATTTCCCCTTCGACGTGGTCGGATTCGACCTCGACGGCACGCTGCTCGACACCAGCGGCGACCTGACCGACGCAGTCAACCACGCGCTGGGCTTTCTCGGGCGGCAGCCGCTCTCGCCCGCGGCAGTGCGGCCCATGATCGGGCGCGGCGCCAGGGCGATGCTCGAACAGGCGCTCGAAGCGCTGGACGATCGCGATCCCGAGGACATGGCGCGCGCATATCCCGAGCTGCTCCGCTTCTACGAAGCCAACGTCGCGCGGCGCAGCACGCCCTTTCCCGGCATGCTCGACGCGCTCGATGCGCTCGCGAGCCGGGGCGTGGCGCTGGCGATCGTCACCAACAAGTTCGAGCACCTCGCGGTCAAGCTGATCGGCGAGCTGGGGCTGGGCAGCCGCTTCGCCACGATCATCGGCGGCGACACGATGGGCAAGGGCAACGCCAAGCCCTCGGCGCTGCCGATCCGCGAGATGATCGCGCGCTGCGGCGGCGGGCGCGCGGCGTTCGTCGGCGATTCGATCTACGATGTGCTCGCCGCCAGGAATGCGGGCGTGCCCAGCGTCGCGGTCAGCTTCGGCTTCCTGACCCAGCCGATCGAGGAGCTGGGCGCCGACGCCGTGATCGACGACTATGCCGAACTGATCCCCGCGCTCGTCAGCCTGGGCGGTGGCCTTTCCGCCACTTGATCCACAAATGCCGCGCCAGCATCGCGGGCGGCATACGCAGCCAGTGCGAGCGGATGAAGAAGCCGAGCCGGGTGAACCTGCGCGTAGGCCACCCCCAGCCGTCGCGCGCAGTGAGGCGGCGGAGGTAGAGGCGATCCACGAGTCCCGCCTTGGCGGCGTGAGACGAATAGAGCGCCTCGCTCAGCCGGAGCGCCCTCGCGACTTCGTTCGACAGGCCATGATGCGCCGCACGCGCCGCCAGTCCCTGGGTGCCGAACTCCTCGACCAGGCAATGCACGTCCCACAGGTTGCGCATGCCGCCCGCCAGGTCGCCATCGGCGAAGAGGTGCGCCGCGGCGTGGCAGAGCATGTCGTCGGGCGTAAGGATGCGCAGCCCGTTCTCCAGCCGCTGGCTATCGGCGATCAGCGCGCCGGCGTCCGGCCGGATCCGCGCCGTCAGCGGCAGGATGGTGTGGTGGACGTCGATCATCCGATCGCGCTCGCGGTGGATGAGCGGGGGCAGCTCGTGCATCCATCGCCGGTAATAGGCGTCGTCATAGGGATCGGGCTTCACCCATTCCCAGCCGGCCGCGAACAGCGCCGTCTCCGCGTGTTCGATCCGGTCGCGCGGCACGAGGATGTCGAGGTCGCCGATCGACCGCCCCACCCCTGCCGCCAGCCCCGCCGCGGCGAAGGCGGTGCCCTTGAGCAGCACCACCGGCATGTCGAGCGGGGCGAGCGCGCGGCGCGCCATCTCGGCTTCCCACAGCGCGGCGGCGCGGCCCTGCCCGGC
>JAEWCK010000299.1 GCA_023390675.1 Pseudomonadota bacterium | reverse complement strand
CTCATGCACCCCGGCGACACGCCCGGCCTCGGCGTCGACATCGACGAAACCCTCGCCGCCACACACGAATACAAACGCGCATACCTCCCCGTGAACCGCCTCGAAGACGGAACCATGTTCAACTGGTAGGCGAGGCCGGAAGATATCGATATCGGCGCCGGTGAACCGTATTCGCTCGATCGGCACCTTTGCGTCGAACGGCTTGAATATCACCGGAAATCCCGGCTTGAGCCCGAAGCGCCTGGCGAGGAGGCCGTGCAGCGTCGTGCCCGGGCACATCGCACGCGAAATGGCGCCCGCCGCACTCCACCGCCCCTGCAAGATCATGGCGTGGCGCCCCGAACGCGCCGGTCGCCCCGCTTCCGCAAACATGCAGGCGTATGTTCCCCATCACGGCGGAAGGCTTCGTCCGTCCGAGTCTCGGAATCGGGATGGAGAATAGCGCGCCGGATCGATCGCTGCGATCGAGGGATCGGGGGCCGCACCGAGCAGCACGGCGGCCGCCAATTTGGCCGCCGCAGGCGCAGTCTGAATGCCGAAACCACCCTGTCCGGCGCACCAGAAGAAACCCGGCGCATGCGCGTCGAAGCCATAGACCGGGAGCCGATCGGGCGCGAAGCTCCTGAGCCCAGCCCATTTGTGCTCCAGCTTCTCGACGCGCCAGTCCACGACATGCTCGAACCGGTCGATCGCGGTGGCGACGTCGATGTCCTCGGGCTGCGCATCGCAGGGATCGCTGGCGATTTCGTCATGCGGCGATAGCCACAGCCGTCCTCCCGCCTCGGGCTTCCAGTAGAAGCTCCCGCCGATATGCGCGACGAGCGGAGCGCCCGGCGACGGCGCAGGGTCGGTCTTCAGCTGCACCATCGTACGGCGATAGGGCTGGATGCCGAGCGGCCGGACGCCGGCGCGGATCGCGATATCGTCGGCCCATGCGCCCGCGGCATCGACGAGGATATCCGCCTCGTACGCGCCCGCGCGCGTTTCGATCTTCCATGCGCTGCCCTCGCGCCGCGCGCTTTCGAGCCCGGCCGGAAACTTGATCGTCGCTTCCGCCCGCCGTGCGGCCGCGAGATAAGCCTCATGCAGCCCGCCGACATCGATATATTCGCAGCTCGGCTCGTGCACCCCGAGCGTCCACTCGGGACGCAACCCCGGAATCATCGCGCGCGGATCGAATCGCGCGAGGGTCACCCCGGTCCCCTCGAACTCGGCGACGAACGCGTCGATCGCCGCGGCCTCGGTCGCGCGGCCGATATGGAGCGAGCCGAGCGGCTCCAGATGACCGGCGAGCAGCGGGCGAGAGGCGCTGGTGAGTGGCTGGATCGCCGGGCCGCCATAGGTCTCCGACCAGAAGGCGGCCGAGCGGCCGGTCGCATGATAGCCCGGCCGCTCCTCGGCCTCGAGCAGCAGCACGCGCGCGTACGGTGCAACCTCCGCCGCGAGGCTCGCGCCGGCGATGCCCGCACCGATGATCGCGACGTCGTAGCGCATCAGCGCGCTTGGGCGCGCGCGGCGAGGAACAGATCGATCTCGCCAATCGCGCGATTGCGGACCCGGTCGGCCTCGCGCAGGATCTCGTGCGCGCTTTCCTTGCCGAAGCTCACGATCCGCGCGTCGGGAAGCTTCGGCCCGATTTTCAGCGCCGCGCGCGCGTCGACCAGCCCGTCGGCGGTGGCGACGAGCATCAGCACCGGCGTCTGCGTCTTCCTGAGCCGCGGATTGGCGGCGAGCTCGCGCATCGAGCGGAAGCCCTCGATCACCCAGCGCCAGCTCGGCGGGCCGGTCAGCAGCGACGGATCGTGCGTCTGCCACCAGATCTCGTCGGCATAGCGCTCGGGATCGTGCGTCAGCAGACTCGATCGCGTCTCGGTAGTGTAGGGCTTCTCGTTACCCTTCCACGCGGGGCGCGACGTGTCGCCGACGCCGCCCAGGATGCGCGCAATGCGCTCATTGAACGGGCCGAAGGGGCCCTTGAAGCCGAGCATCGGCGCGACCAGCACCACGGCGTCGGGCCGGATCGCGCCTTCGACCAGCGCGCGGAGCACCAGATGCCCGCCCATCGAATGCCCCATCACGACGTGCGGCCCCGGCGTTCCCGCCTTCCATTCGGCGAAGAAGGCGGCGAGGTCCGCCACATAGGCGTCGAAGCTCTCGATATGTCCGCAATTGGCGGCGGACGTCAGTCGCCCCGATCCGCCCTGCCCGCGCCAGTCGAACGACGTGATCGTCCAGCCCTGATCGTGCCAGTGCGCGAAAGTCTCGAGATACTTTTCGAAAATATCGCCGCGCCCGCCCTGGAACAGGATCGATCCGCGCGGCGTGCCCGCCACCGGCCAGGCGAAGGCGCGCAGCTGCCAACCATCGGGCGCGCTCCAGCGGTGGACATGCGCACCCTTGGGGATGGCGCGGCGATCGAAAAGCGTATCTGCCATCCGGCTTGGTTACGTTTTGATAAGCCGTCCCGTCTAGGCATTTGCCTGATGGGGGAGTTGTTTGTCGCCTTTCTGCTGTGCGCGCTCGCACTGTTGCTCGCTCTCGCGGGCATCGAGGACGCGCGCCGGCGGGAGATCGCCAACTGGAAGAATATCGTCATCGCGCTCCTCGCCCCCGCCTGGTGGTGGGCGAACGGGCTGGCGCTGTGGCCCGACATGGCGATGCAATTGGGCGTCGCGCTCCTCGTCTTCGCCTTCTTCGCGGGCGCGTTCGCGCTCGGCCAGATGGGCGGCGGCGACGTCAAGCTGATCGGTGCGCTGGCACTGTGGCTGCCCGTGCAGCCGCTCATCTGGATGCTGATCCTGATGTCGCTGATCGGCGGCGTGCTGACTCTGCTGCTGGTCGCCGAGAAGCACCTCCGTCATCGCGGCAAGATGCCGCTCGAAATTCCGTACGGCGTGGCCATCGCGATCGCGGGGCTGCTCGTACTTCGCGAACCGATTTTTAACCACTTCGGGTGAATGCTTAACGCCGGCGCAAGAACCCCGGCACGAACTTGAAAAGGCTTGGATAGCGACATGGATGCACGCAAGCTCATTCTGCTGGTCGGGGCGCTCGTAGTAGCCGCCATCACCGCATTCATGGCGCGCAACCTGATGGTCGGCACGCCCGCACCCGTCGCCGGGGC
Organism: Pseudomonadota bacterium; assembly: GCA_023390675.1. GTDB lineage: Bacteria > Pseudomonadota > Alphaproteobacteria > Sphingomonadales > Sphingomonadaceae > Sphingomonas. The sequence continues at coordinate 13,216 of JAEWCK010000299.1, read as the reverse complement.
CGCGCCCGCCGTGAACGAGAACACCAAGGAAGTGCTGGTCGCTGTGCGCGCGCTTCCGGTCGGCACGATCCTCGACATGAGCGCGATGGAATTCCGCCCTTGGCCCAAGGATCTGGTCGAGGGCGCCTATTACGTGAAGGGCGACGCCGATCCGGCCAAGCTGGCGGGCACCGTCGTCCGCTTCCCGATCCCCGCCGGCCAGCCGGTGACGCAGGGCGCGCTGGTCAAGCCCGGCGATCGCGGCTTCCTCGCCGCGGCGCTCGGCCCGGGCATGCGCGCGGTGACGGTCCCCGTGTCGGCGCAGAGTGCAGTCGCCGGCTTCGTCTTTCCGGGCGACCGCGTCGACCTGGTGCTCACCCAGTCGGTTCCCGGCGGCGGCGACGGCCCGCCGCTCAAGGCGTCCGAGACGATCCTCAAGAATTTGCGCGTGCTCGCCACCGATCAGCGAACCGACAAGCAGACCGACGACAAGGGCAATACGATCGTAAACACCTATTCGACCGTCACCGTCGAAGCGACGCCCAAGATCGCCGAAAAGATCGCGGTCGCGCAGACCGTGGGCCAGATCTCGCTGTCGCTGCGCTCGATCGCCGACAATCAGGGCGAGCTCGAGGAGGCGATCGCCAACGGCGAGGTCAAGGTACCCACCGACGGCGATCCCAAGAAGGAAAAGGAAATGCTGGCGCAGATGGCGTCCCGTCCGATGGACGGCGGCACCACCTTCGCCACCGGCGCCGACGTGTCGCGCTTCCAGCGCCGCACGGTGCCCGGCAAGCCGCAGGGCGACAAGCCCAGCATGCCGGCAATGATGTCGCCGCCGCCGGGATTTCCGGGCAGCGCGGCGCGCCCGACCGGGCCAGTGGTCGTCATTTCGCGGGGCAACACGGAAACTGTGGTTCCGCTCGGGGGGAAGAATTGAAATGCATGCCAAGCCTCTCCTGACCCGGAGCATGGCCGCGATCGTCTCGATCGCGCTCGCCAGCACGCCCGTGGCGGGCCTTGCCCAGAGCCGTGACGGCCGCCCCGCGGGCGTCCGAAGCCTCCCCGCCGGCACCCAGCGCCCGACCAGCGAAGTGCTGCTATCGATCGGCCAGGGCGAGCTCATCACGCTTCCCGCCACAGTGACCAACGTCTGGACCTCGAACCCCGAGGTCGCCGACGTCTATGTCAACAATCCGCGCCAGATTCACTTGTTCGGCAAGGCGTTCGGGGAGGCGACGGTGTTTGCCACCTCGGCGAGCGGCGCGGTCGTCTATTCGACCAGCGTCCGCGTCGCGCAGAACCTCACTTCGATCGACCGGATGCTCCGCGCCGCGATGCCCGACGCTGAGATCACCGTCACCACGGTCGGCCAGATTGCGGTGCTCAACGGCATCGTCAAGTCGCCGCAGGACAGTGAGCAGGCGCAGCGGCTCGTCACGTCGCTGCTTAATCCCGGCGTCAACATCTCGGACCTCAACGCGCAGCTCAAGATCGCGGTGATCAACCGTCTCAAGCTCGCCACGCCGCTGCAGGTGCAGCTGCAGGTCAAGTTCGCCGAGGTCAGCCGGACGTTCATCAAGAATATCGGCGTCAACATCCTGACGCGCGACCAGACCAGCGGATTCCAGTTCGGCGTCTCGTCGGGCACACGCGTCCCGGGCACGATCGGCACGCCCGATCTTTCGAAACTGCCGGTGCTCGACGCCTCGTCCAAGTTCGGCTTCCCGGCGGGGACGATCAGCCTGCCCTATGATCCGCAGCGCGGCGACTTCGTCTATCCGGGCACGGGTTCGACCTATAACGTCACCAAGGGCAGCCAGTTCTCGACGCTTGGCCTCGCGGGCAAGCTGCTCGGGCTCGACGTGCTCTCGGCGATCGACCTGGGCGAGCGCATCGGCCAGGTGACGACGCTCGCCAACCCCAACCTGACCGCGCTTTCGGGCGAGACCGGTACCTTCCTCGCCGGCGGCGAAATCCCGATCCCGGTCAGCCAGGGCCTCGGTGCCGTCTCGGTCGAGTACAAGCAATATGGCGTCAGCCTTGCCTACACGCCGACGGTGCTTTCGGACGGCCGCATCTCGCTACGCGTCAAGCCTGAGGTCTCGCAGCTCGACGCGTCGAGCGCAGTGGAGATATCCGGCGTCTCGATCCCGGGCCTCACCACGCGGCGCGCCGAGACGACGATCGAGCTAGGCTCGGGTGAATCGATGGTGATCGCCGGACTGCTCTCGAACACGCACACCAACACGATCAACAAGACGCCGGGCCTTGGCGACGTGCCGATCCTGGGCGCGCTGTTCCGCTCGAACGGCTTCCAGCGCAACGAGACCGAGCTGGTGATCGTGATCACGCCGTATCTGGTGAAGCCGGTCAACGCGAACGAGATCGTCCTGCCGACCGATGGCTACAAGGCGCCCAACGATTTCGACCGGGTGTTCATGGGCCAGCTGAGCGGCAACACCACGGGCGGCGACCGTCCCAAGCCGATGATGGCTCCGGGAAATTCGAGCCCCTCGGTGGGTGCGCTGAGCCCCGCCCCGGTGACGCCGGCCCCGCAACAGGCCGCACCCGCCAAGGCGATGCCCGCGTCGAACGACTCGAAGAAGCGCAAGAAGGGCGGCTCCGCCGCTCCTGGCTTCGGCTTCTAGATGCCATCCAACAGGAGACCGCCCGTGTTCCCGCGCTTCAATCCCCTGCTCCTGGCTCCGGCGCTGCTGCTGAGCGCCTGCGGCACCTATAATGGCGGCGTCGAATCGATCCACCAGCCGGTGGTCGAGCGGAACGACTATGTCCTCGATCTCCAGACTGCGGGTTATGCGCTCGCGCCGGGCGAGGCGCAGCGTCTCGCCGGATGGATGGACGCGATGGGCCTGCGCTACGGCGATCGCGTCGCGGTCGACGATGCGGGCAACGCCGAGGTGCGCGACGAGATCGCGGCGCAGGCCGGCCGCTATGGGCTGATGCTTTCGGATCGCGCGCCGGTGACCGTCGGCCAGATCGCGCCGGGCACGGTGCGCGTCGTCGTCACTCGCATGAACGCCGCCGTCCACGGTTGCCCCGACAATTCGCGCAACGGCGATTTCGAGTTCGCGGGCAGCACCAGTTCCAACTACGGCTGCGCGACCAACGCCAACCTCGCCGCGATGATCGCCGATCCGGCCGATCTCGTTCGCGGCGCGCCGGGGTCGCCCACCACCGACACCAACACCGCGGGCAAGGCAGTCAACGCGCTGCGCGGCGCCGCCCCGCGCGGGGGCGGCGGCACGGTTCTCAAGTCCGATTCGACCGGAGGCGGCAACAAGTGAACGCGCCCTTCAACCCCGCCCGCACCGCCCATCGCGAGCCGTTCGTCGCGTTCGTCTGCGACGAGACGACGGCCGAAGTGCTCCGCCCGATCGCCGTCGAGCTCGGCTGGTCGCCCGAAAAGGTCAATAAGGGCGGCTTGCGCAACGCGGTCCAGACGCTGTCGGTTTCGGCAAGCCCGAACATCCTGTTCGTCGACCTGTCCGAAAGCGGCGATCCGCTCAACGACATCAATGCGCTTGCCGAGGTCTGCGAGCCCGGCACGATCGTGATCGCCACGGGCCAGGTCAACGACGTCCGCCTCTATCGCGATCTCGTCGCGAGCGGCATCCACGATTACCTGCTCAAGCCGCTCAATCCCGATGCGCTGCGCGATACTTTCGCGCAGGCGCAGACCGCGCTCAATGCGCCCAAGCTCGCCGATCCGACGAGCGACCGGCCGCATTGCGCGGTCGCGGTGATCGGGACACGTGGCGGCTGCGGCGCCTCGACGGTCGCGACTTCGCTCGCCTGGCTGCTGAGCGAGAAGCATGCGCGGACCACTGCGCTGCTCGATCTCGACGTCCATTTCGGCACCGGCGCGCTCGCGCTCGATCTCGAGCCCGGGCGTGGCCTGACCGACGCGATCGAGAATCCCAGCCGCATCGACGGGCTCTTCATCGAGCGCGCGATGGTCAAGGCATCGGAGCGGCTCGCGGTGCTCAGCGCCGAAGCGCCGATCAATTCGCCGGTAATGAGCGACGGCGCGGCCTTCTACCAGCTCCAGGAGGAGATGCGCGGCGCGTTCGAATGCACGGTGGTCGATCTGCCGCGTGGCATGCTGGTGAATCATCCGCATCTGATCACCGACGTGCAGGTCGCCGTGCTCGTCACCGAGCTCACGCTCGCCGCGGCGCGCGATGCGATCCGCATCCTCAGCTGGTTCAAGTCGAATGCGCCGCAGACCCAGGTGATCATCATCGCCAACAAGGCCCAGCCCCAGGCGATGCTCGAGATCAGCCGCAAGGACTTCGAAGGCTCGATCGAGCGCAAGATCGATTTCGTGCTGCCCTGGGAGCAGAAGATCGCCAGCCAGGCGGCCAAGCTCGGCAAGCCCTTCGCCGAAGTGGGCAAGGGCGCTAAGTCGCTCGCGCCGCTGGGCGATCTCGCGGCGCGGATCACGACGATCACCGATTCGGGCGAACGCGACGATGCGGCCGCCGGAAGCGGCAAAGCGGGCGCGAAAGGCGGCTCGCTGCTCGAGAAGTTCAAGGTCAAGCTGCCTGCAAAAGCAAAGAAGTAACCACTTCGCGCCTAAGCTGCGCAGAGTTTGATCGGTCGGAGGCGTTCGCAGCGTGGATTTGCTGCCCATCCTGATGCTTGGCGGCGGCGCCTTCATGGTGCTCGCGCTGATGGTGTTCGCCTTCTCCGGCCCATCGGCCGAGCGTGCGGGCTCGCGCCGTCTTTCCGGGATCAAGGAACGCAATGTGGTCAGCGCCGTCGGCGCCAACGCGATGGAGTCGCAGCTTCGCCGCGTCTCCACCGCCCGCGCGACGCGGATGGACGTGACCGCCGCGCGTTTCCTCCCCAATCCCGCGGTGCTCCAGAAGCGTCTCGCGATGACCGGCAAGCCGTGGACGCTCAGCCAATATGTGCTGGTGAGCCTCGGGCTAACGCTCGTCCCCACCGGCCTGCTCGTCGTTCAGGGCGCCCCGATCTGGCTCGCGCTCGCGCTCGGCCTGTTCGTGGGTCTCGGGCTGCCGCACTGGGTTGTCGGCTTCTTCATCAAGCGCCGCGTCGCGCAGTTCACCGCCAAGTTTCCCGACGCGATCGAATTGCTCGTGCGCGGCCTGCGCTCGGGCTTGCCGATCACCGAAACGATCACCGTCGTTGGCAGCGAGATCGGCGGACCGGTGGGCGAGGAATTCCGTGCGGTCAGCGACAAGATGAAGATCGGCAAGACCCTCGATACAGCGCTTCAGGAAACCGCGGACCGGCTCGGCACGCCAGAATTCCAGTTTTTTACGATCACGATCCAGATCCAGCGCGAGACTGGCGGCAATCTGGCCGAGACGCTCGCCAACCTTGCCGACGTGCTGCGCAAGCGCAGCCAGATGAAGCTCAAGATCAAGGCGATGTCGTCGGAATCCAAGGCTTCGGCGCTGATCGTCGGCGCGCTGCCCTTCATCGTGTTTGGCCTCGTGTGGTTCATCAACAACAACTACATGCTCAATTTCTTCAAGGATGAGCGGCTGATGGTCGCCGGCGGTGGCGGGCTGATCTGGATGGGGCTCGGCGCCTTCATCATGGCCAAGATGGTCAATTTCGAGATTTGACAATGCAAGGCGCTCCCTCCCACGGCCCCACGCTGCTCGGCGTCGACGTGCTCATGGTCGCGACGATCCTCGCCGCGGTCGCCGCCTTCGCCGTGATGGTCGCGATCTATGCCGCGACCACGGTGCGCGATCCGATGGCGAAGCGCGTCAAGGCGTTGAACGAACGCCGCGAGCAACTGAAGGCAGGCATTACCGCATCGACCTCGAAGCGCCGCGCCAAGCTCGTCCAGAAGAGCGAAACTACCGACCGGATCCGCGCACTGCTTTCCTCGATGAAGGTGCTGCAGGAGAGTCAGGTCAAGGCCGCGCAAACCAAGCTCGTCCAGGCCGGCATCCGTCGCAAGGAATTCGCAGTCGCAGTGATCTTCGGCCGGCTGGTGCTGCCGATCATCATCGGCGGCCCGATGCTGTACCTCGTCTACGGCACCAGCATGTTCGCGGACTGGAGTCCGCTGAAGGCCTACGGCCTCGTCGCCGGCAGCTTCATCCTGAGCTACAAGGCGCCCGACATCTACCTCAAGAACAAGATCACCAAGCGCAGCCACGCGATCCGCAAGGGCCTGCCCGATGCGCTCGACCTGCTCGTGATCTGTGCCGAAGCGGGACTCACCGTCGACGCCGCCTTCGCCCGCGTGTCGCGCGAGCTGGGCAAGGCCTATCCCGAGCTCGGCGAGGAATTCCAGCTCACCGCGATCGAGCTGGGCTTTCTCACCGATCGCCGCCAGGCATTCGAGAACATGGCGAACCGCATCGACCTCGAGGCGGTGCGCGGCGTGGTCACGACGATGATTCAGACCGAGAAATACGGCACTCCGCTCGCTTCGGCGCTGCGCGTACTCTCGGCCGAGTTCCGCAACGAGCGCATGATGCGCGCCGAGGAAAAGGCCGCGCGCCTGCCCGCGATCATGACGATCCCGCTGATCTGCTTCATCCTGCCGGTGCTGTTCATCGTCATCCTCGGCCCGGCCGCCTGCCAGATCAACGACTCCTTCATCAACCGCTAGGCTTCACGCGATTCTTCCGGTGGCGTCCGCCCGCCGCGCAGGGTAAATTCCCGCGCAACCAAGGGGAGGTCGACCTATGCATCCTTTGCCGTTCGAGACGGTCACGCAATTCGCCGCGCTCGGCCTGACGCTGATCGCGGGCTGGTTCTTCGGGCTCGCGAGTTCGTCGGGCGGGCGCAAGTGGCGCGAGCGTTACCAGGATCTCGAATATGATCAGGCGGGCTATCGCGACCGTGCCGAGACCGACCTGCGCGACCAGGCGAAGCGCATCCGCGAGCTCGAGGCCGAGAATGCGAAGCTGCGCGCCGGGGCGCCGGTGGTGACCGAGACCGTGGTCGAGCGGGCGCCCGAGCCCGTGCACGAGCATCGCGAGGGCCATTCGACGGCGGCACTGGCCGGCGCGGCGCTTGCCGGGGCCGTGGCGGGTGCAGTCGCGACGCATGCCGCCGACGAGCATCACGCCGAGACCACCGACCCGCACCATCACTAGGGCGATGCGGCTCCGGCCGCCCGCCGTCGGCCGAATTCTAATCGAACGCGGTCGGCCGGATCGCGGGCGGGAGCATCGCGTACGCTTTGGTGCCCGAATAGTCGTTCGAGCAGACCGGCGCGCGCAACGTCGCCCAGATCGAATCCGCCGCCATCGGCGAAACCGTGTCGTTCGGGAAGATAAGCATGCGGTCGTCGCTGTCCGCCTTTTTCGGGAATTCGCTGAGCAACTGGCGGCGCGTGCCGACGGTGCAATCGATCTCGAGCCGCGTCATGCTGAAGGGCGAGGCGCCGGGCCGTTCCGAGACGGTGAGCATCGTCGCATAGCGCAGGCCGCCCGTGCCGGGCGTAATCGAGCCGCGATCGAGGAACAGCGTGATCCGTTCGCCCGCCGCGCCGCCCTTGCCGGTCCGCACCCAGTTGCTGCTCTTGCCGCTCGCCGTCAGCGCAGTCGCTGCAGTGAAGCGCGCAGGACCATGAGCGGGCATGCTCGGCGTGCTCTGGAGAAACTTGCCCGCCTCGGGCTTGCACGCCGCGCTGGCGGCACGGAGGAAAGGCACGTTCGATGCGAAGGGAATCTCGCTGCCCGTGTTCGTCGAGGTGAGCACCGGACCGCTCGCCAGCATCGACACCGACTTGATCGAGTGCATCTTCTCCGTGTTGCAATTGAGCGCGTAGGTGACTTCGATCCAGTCATAGGGCTGGCCGCTGGAGAATTTCTGCGGCGCGGCGAAATAATGCGCGACTCGCATCTCGCGCCCGTTGTCGGGCGTGACCTTCACGCTCGACGGATCGAAATAGAGGATGCGGTAGTCCTCGCTGCCTTCGCCCATGAAGTTGAGCGGCTTCCAGTCCTGCGCGGCGGCAGGCGCGGCGGTGGCGAGCAGCAGGACGCCGCTAAGCAGATACCCCTTCATTTCCCCTCCCCTTCAGCGCCGCCTGAGCAGCCGCCAGGCGCGCGATGGGGACACGATAAGGCGAAGCCGAAACATAATCGAGTCTGCAGCTTTCGCAGAAGGCGATGCTCGTGGGATCGCCACCATGCTCGCCGCAGATGCCGAGCTTGATGTCGGCGCGGGTCGCTCTGCCGCGCTCGGCGGCGAGCGCGATCAGCTCGCCCACGCCCTCGACATCGAGGCTGACGAAGGGGTCGCGCGCGTAGATGCCCTTCTCGACATAGGCCGTCAGGAAGCGCGCGGCGTCGTCGCGGCTGACGCCGAGCGTGGTCTGGGTCAGGTCGTTGGTGCCGAAGCTGAAGAATGCGCCCACTTCGGCGATCTCGCCGGCTCTGAGCGCGGCGCGGGGCAGCTCGATCATCGTGCCGACGAGATAGTCGACGCGCTTGCCGGTCTCGGCGAACACCGCTTCGGCGGCCTTGTCGACCACCGCCTTCATCAGCTCGAGCTCGCGGCGGGTGGCGACGAGCGGAATCATGATCTCGGGCACGGGCGCGACCTCGAGGCTCACCGCTGCCTCGAAGATCGCGCGTGCCTGCATCTCGTAGATTTCGGGGTAGGTGACGCCGAGGCGGCAGCCGCGATGGCCGAGCATCGGATTGAACTCGTGCAGCTCGGCGGCGCGGCGCTTCAGGGTCTCGACATCGACCGACGCAGCCTCGGCGACTTCGGCGAATTCGGCTTCCTCGTGCGGCAGGAACTCGTGGAGCGGCGGATCGAGCAGGCGGATCGTGCAGGGCAGCCCTGCCATGACCTCGAAGATCTCGACAAAGTCGCTGCGCTGCGCGGGAAGCAGCTTGTCGAGCGCGGCACGCCTGCCCTTCTCGTCCTCGGCGAGGATCATCTGGCGCACCGCAGTGATACGGCCGGCGTCGAAGAACATGTGTTCGGTGCGGCAAAGACCGATGCCCTCCGCGCCGAAATCGCGCGCGGTGCGGCAGTCGAGCGGCGTCTCGGCATTGGTGCGGACGTGCAAGCGGCGCCTGGCGTCGGCCCATTCCATCAGCGTGCCGAAGTCGCCCGCCAGCTCCGGCTGCACGGTGGGCACGCTGCCCAGCATCACTTCGCCGGTCGCGCCGTCGATCGTGATCGTGTCGCCTTCGCGGACCTCGCGCTGGCCGACGCGGAACAGCTTCTCGCGTGCGTTGATCGCGAGCGTGCCGGCGCCCGAGACGCAGGGGCGGCCCATGCCGCGGGCGACGACGGCGGCGTGGCTGGTCATGCCGCCGCGCGCGGTCAGGATGCCCCTGGCGGCGTGCATGCCGTGGATGTCCTCGGGGCTGGTCTCGACGCGGACGAGGATGACGCTCTCGCCGGCTGCGGCCGACTTCTCGGCGGTGTCGGCATCGAACACCACCTTGCCCGAGGCGGCGCCGGGCGAGGCGGGAAGCCCCTTGGTGAGCACGTCGCGCGCGGCGTTGGGATCGAGCGTCGGGTGAAGCAGCTGGTCGAGCGCGGCGGGATCGACGCGGAGGATCGCCTCGTCCTGCGAGATCAGCCCCTCGCTCGCCATGTCGACCGCGATCTTGAGCGCAGCCTTGGCGGTGCGCTTGCCCGAGCGGGTCTGGAGCATCCAGAGCTTGCCCTGCTGCACCGTGAACTCGATATCCTGCATGTCGCGGTAATGGCGCTCGAGCTGGTCGAACACGCGCGCCAGCTCGGCATAGGCCTCGGGCATCGCCTCTTCCATCGAGGCGGGCCTGGCCCCTGCCCGCTCGCGCGCTGCTTTGGTCAGATATTGCGGCGTGCGGATTCCCGCGACGACGTCCTCGCCCTGCGCGTTGATCAGGAACTCGCCGTAATAGGCCGCCTCACCGGTGGAGGGATCGCGCGTGAACGCCACGCCGGTCGCCGAGGTGTCGCCCATGTTGCCGAACACCATCGCCTGGACGTTGACTGCGGTGCCCCAGTCGCCGGGGATGTCGTTCAGCCGGCGATAGACCTTGGCGCGCTCGGACTGCCAAGAGCCGAACACCGCGCCGATCGCGCCCCAGAGCTGATCGTGCACATCCTGCGGAAAGGGCTTGCCCCACAGCTCCGCGACCAGCACCTTGTACTCGGCGACGAGCGCCTGGAGGTCCGCGGCCGAAAGCTCGGTGTCGAGGTGGAAGCCGCGATCCTCCTTGGCGATCTCGAGCGCTTCCTCGAAGCGGCCGTGATCGAGCCCGAGCACCACGTCCGAATACATCTGGATGAAGCGGCGATAGCTGTCCCAGGCGAAGCGATCGTCGCCCGAGACCTGCGCCAGCCCCTGCACCGTCGCGTCGTTGAGGCCGAGATTGAGGACCGTGTCCATCATGCCGGGCATCGAGACGCGCGCGCCACTGCGGACCGAGACGAGGAGCGGATCGGCGGCGTCGCCGAAGCGCTTGCCGGTGATCCTCTCGATATGCGCGATGCCGTCCGCGACTTCGGCCTTCAGGCTCTCGGGAAAGCGCTCGCCCTCGTCATAATAGACCGCGCACATCGGGGTGCCGATCGTGAAGCCGGGAGGCACCGGCAGGCCGATGCTGGCCATCTCGGCGAGGTTCGCGCCCTTGCCCCCGAGGAGGTTCCTGTCGCCCTTGCCCCCGTCCGAGACACCCCCGCCGAAGCGGTACACATATTGCGTCATCCGAAGCCCTTTCGGCGAACCGCCTACCGCACGTGCGAACATGGGGAAAGGCGCTGACCGCGTTGTCAGGGGCAAGTTTTTGTCGAGGCCGGGTCAAGCCGGCTCGCGAATGTTCCCAATGTTCGCAGTGGCCATGGGGGCCTCGTCAGCCCTCGATCTTCGAGAAATCCGCGACCTTGTGGACCGCATCGCGCATGCGGGCGAGCAACGCCAGGCGCGCGGCGCGCTTGTCCTGATCGCTGTCGTTCACCGTCACCTTGTCAAAGAACGCATCGATCGGCGCGCGGAGCGACGCGAGCGCCGCCATCGCACCTTCGAAGTCCTCGCGCTCGATCGCGGCCGCGGCGATGGGCTCGGCCGAATCGAGAGCGTGGATCAGCGATTGTTCCTCAACTTGGGGGTTGTAGGAAAGTTCTTTTTTCGTTCCGCCTTCGCCCGACCATTCTTCCTTCTTGAGGATATTGGCGGCGCGCTTGTAGCCGGCGAGGAGATTGGCGCCCTCCTTGGTCTCGACGAAGGCCTGGAGCGCCTTCACGCGGGCGAGCAAGCGGACGAGATCGTCCTCGCCGCCGAGCGCGAAGACTGCGTCGATGAGGTCGTGGCGGACGCCGGCTTCGCGCTGCTGGACCTTGAGGCGGTCGGCGAAGAAGTCGAGGAGAGCAAAAAATGAACGGACCTGCGCCGTCGCCTCCGCTTCGGCCTTCGGATTAGTCCAAAAAAGCTCATCTCTGAGAATTTCGATCCCGACTTCGATAGCTCTCGACGAAGAGGTAAGGTCACCAAATTTTTCAAACAGCTGGGCGGCCTTTTCCCGCTGGTCCAGAGTCGCAAGTCTAGCAATTAGGTCAAGCTGATGTCGGGCGAGTACCGTCCTAAGGGGCAGTCGAATTCCGGTGCCGAGAATTGTGGACACAATTGCAATTGCGGCTCGGCGTAGCGCAAACGGATCTCGACTTCCGCTCGGACGAAGGTCGACCGTAAAGAATGAAACGAGCGTATCCAGCTTGTCCGCCAGCGACACCGCCACCGTGACCGGCGCTGTGGGTACGTTATCGCCCTGCCCGACCGGCTTGTAATGGTCGCGGATCGCCTCCGCGACCTCAGCCGGTTCGCCCTGCGCGGCGGCGTAGTAGCCGCCCATCAGGCCCTGGAGCTCGGGGAACTCGCCGACCATACCGGTGAGGAGATCGGCCTTGGCGAGACGCGCGGCGCGTTCGGCGAGGGCGGCCAGTTTCCCTCTCCCATCGGGAGAGGGAGGGAGCGCCGAAGGCTGAGGGTCGACGCCGGTGCCCTCTCCTGCCCTCACCTTCCCACTCGGCTGCGCCGAGCGGGCCCCTTCCTCTCCCAATGGGAGAGGAATTATGCCCTCTTCGACCAGCCAGCGCGCCAGCTTGGCGACACGGTCGACCTTGTCCGCCACCGTCCCCAGCTTCTCGTGGAAGACGATCTTCTCGAGCTTCGGGGTCAGGTCCTCGAGGCGCGTCTTGAGATCGGTCTCGTAGAAGAAGCGCGCGTCGCTGAGGCGGGCGGCGAGGACCTTCTGGTTGCCTTCGACGATCTTGGCGCCGCCGTCCGCTGCGTCGATATTGGCGACGCAGACGAACGCGTTGGCGAGCTTGCCGTCCGCGTCGCGGCAGACGAAGTATTTCTGGTTCACCCGCGCAGTGAGCTGGATCACTTCGGGCGGCACGTCGAGGAACGCCTCGTCGAAGCGGCCGAGCAAGGGCACCGGCCATTCGGTGAGGCCCGCATTCTCGAAGAGCAGGCCTTCGTCCTCGACAAGGCTCAGGCCCGCCTTCTGCGCGGCGAGCTTGGCGCCGACCGCGATGATCCCGCGGCGCTCGGCGCCGTCGACGATGACGTGGCAGGCGCGCAGCTTCTCGACGTAATCTGCGGCCGAGCCGATCGTGATCTTGCCCGGATGGTGGAAGCGATGGCCGACCGTCGCGGCGCCGCTCTCGACCCCGGCGACCTGCACCGGCACCAGCTTGTCACCGAGCAAGGCGACGATGCCCTGCAGCGGACGCACCCAGCGCGGGCTCTCGGTGGTCTCGGAGGCCGCGCCCCAACGCATCGACTTCGGCCAGGGAAAGGCAGTGATCGCATGCGCGATCGCGTTGGCGAGGACCGATCCGGCGGGGACGCCGGGGCGATCGATCACCGCGAAGAGCACCTGGCCGCCCTTGCCGTCGTCGCGCGCGACGAGCTGGTCGCGGCCGAGCCCGGTCGAGCGGAGGAAGCCCTCGATCGCCTGCGCCGGCGCGTCGGCGCGCGGGCCTTTGCGTTCCTCGCGCATCGCAAGCGTGGTCTCGGCGACGCCGCGGACGATCAGCGCGAGGCGGCGCGGCGTGGCATAGCTCTCGATGCTCGCGAAGGGCAGGTTGAGCGCCGTCAGCCGCGCCTCGAACAGCGCTGCCAGATCGGCGCGCGCCTTTTCCTGCATCCGCGCGGGGATTTCTTCGGAGCGGAGCTCAAGGAGGAAGTCTTCGGTCACTGTCCCTCTCCCCTTGGGAGAGGGAAGGAGGCGCGAAGCGCCGGGAGGGTGAGGGTCGA
>JAEWCK010000275.1 GCA_023390675.1 Pseudomonadota bacterium | reverse complement strand
GGATGCGGAGAAGCGTGCGCGCATCCGCAAGCTGCTTGCCGGGCATGGCTACAAGGTCGCCACGGTGACGATGGATTTCTCTGACTGGGCGTATAACGACACCTATGCGCGCTGCGTGGCGAAGGGCGATGCGGGCGCGATCGCCGCGATGGAGAATGCGTGGCTGGGCGCCGCGGGCGCCAACGCCGATCGTTCGCGCGCTATGGCGCGGGCGCTGTACGGGCATGATATCCCCTATGTGCTGCTGATGCACCTCGGCGCGTTCGACGCGCACATGCTGCCGCGGCTGCTCGATTTGTACCGCGAACGGGGCTTCCGCTTCGTCAGCGTCGCGGATGCCGAGCGCGATCCCCATTATGCAGCGGACGTGAACCCGGCGCTGCCGCCCCCGCCGCAAGGGCTCGAGGGTGTGCTCGCGGCGAAGGGAATGCCGGTGCCGGCGGCGCCTGCGCGGCTGCCGCTCGAGACGATGTGCAGCTGATGCGCATGTGGCTCGCCTTGGGGGCGACGGCTTCCGCGGTCGCCCAGGAGGCGCCGCAGGACGAGGACGCATCGAACGAGATCGTCGTCGTCGGCGTGCGCAAGGCGGAGGGGGATATCGTCGTCCGCGGCGCGCCGCGCTGTTACGATCGCGACGGCGACCCGTTCGACACGGTGCCGGTTCCCCGTGGCATCGGCGTGCAGAGCGTGATCGGCCCGGACGCGACCGGGACGGTTCGCTGGCACCCCGACGACGAGCCCATTCTCGGGCCCTCGGTCTGGCAGCGGACGGGCAATGCGATCGGCGACTATCGATTCCGCGTGCCCGCGGATGGCACAAAACCGCTATGCATCGGCGCGCTGCCGTTCGCCACACAGGGTTTCGGCCAGTTGCGCCGCATCGTCACCGCGGAGGGGATGCACGGCCGCTACCTCCACTTTTCGGCGCGCGTCCAGACGCGGAAGGCCGGTGAGGTCCGGTTCTGGCTTGCGACCGGAGACGCGCACAATCGCCGCTATCGGGGCGGCGATACGCGCCATCAGCCGATTCGGGGACCAGCGACTGGCAACAGGTCGACCTCATCGTCGGGCCGGTGCCGGCCTATGCCAACCATGTCAGCTACGGCTTTCTCCTGCAGGGACGCGGCGACGCCTGGCTCGCCGATCCGAAGCTGGACGTGCTGACGCGCGAGCAGGCGCTTGCCGTTGCGCCGCAGCCGGTCTCCCGGCTCAAGCTTTGAACGCGGCTCAGAACAGCTCGCCCTGCGGCCCCGCGGGTGGACGAAACAAGTCGGTACGAAGGCGAAGCGGCTCGGCGTCGAGCCCGTAGCGTTTCGCCGCCATCCTGAAGCGCGTGCGGAGCAGATCGGCCCAGGGCCCATGGCCGCGGAAGCGGGTGTGGAAGTTCGGATCGTTGTCGCGTCCCCCGCGGATCGACTGGATCGTCGCCATCACCTTGCTCGCGCGATCGGGGAAGTGCGTGTCGAGCCAGGCGCGGAACAGCGGCGCGACTTCGTAGGGCAGGCGGACGGGGAGGAAGAAGGCCGATCGCGCGCCGGCTTCGGCTGCGCGCTCGAGGATATGCTCCATCTCGTGATCGGTGACCTGCGGAATCACCGGCGAAAGCGAGACGAAGACGGGGACGCCCGCCTCGGCAAGCTGGCGGACCGCGGCGAGGCGGCGCTCGGGATGCGGCGCGCGCGGCTCGACGGTCATTGCGATCCTGGGATCGAGCGAGGTCACCGAGACCATTACCGCGGCGAGACCCTTGCGCGCCATGGGCGCGAGCAGGTCGAGATCGCGGGTGACCCGGTTGGACTTGGTGGTGATCGTGATCGGGTGATCGAGCTCGGCGAGCACTTCGATGCAGCCGCGCGTGATCCTCCACGTGGCCTCGATCGGCTGATAGGGATCGGTGTTGGTGCCGAAGGCGATCGGGCGGCAGACATAGCCGCGTTTGCCGAGCTCGGCGCGGAGCAGGAGCGGAGCATCGGGCTTGGCGAAGAGCTTCGTCTCGAAATCGAGCCCCGGCGAGAGGTCGTGATAGGCGTGGGTCGGCCGCGCGAAGCAATAGATGCAACCGTGCTCGCAGCCGCGATACGGATTGACCGAGCGATCGAAGGCGATGTCGGGGGACTGGTTGCGCGTGATGATCGTCTTCGGCTTCTCGACCGTGACGGTGGTGCGCAGCGGCGGCAGCGCGCCGTCGACACCCTCACGCTCGTCGAGCCAGTCGCCGTCCGCCTCGCGCTCGGGCAGATTGAAGCGCGCGCTCTCGCGGTTCAACGTGGCGCCGCGGCTGGGACGAGTCTTGGCCATTGCCCGACGCTAGGCTTGCGTGTAGAACATAGCAAGAACATTGGAGGTGAATATGGCGCGGATCAGCTACGTCGAACTGCCGGTGGCCGATGTCGGCCGCGTGCGCGAATTCTACACCAACGCATTCGGCTGGAGCTTCACCGATTTCGGGCCGGACTACTCGGCGATGACCGGCGGCGACGTCGATGTCGGGCTCAACGGCAGTGAGGATCACGCCATCGCGCAGCTGCTGCCGATCGTCGAAGTGCAGGACCTGGAGGCCGCGCTCGAGAAGGTGGTGGCCGCCGGCGCCAGCATCACCGTGCCGATCTTCGCCTTTCCGGGCGGGCGGCGCTTCCATTTCAAGGACCCCGCGGGGAATGCGCTGGGCGTGTTCGTCAACGAGCCCGAGGGCTGAGGCTATTCCTCCAGACGCTCCATCAACTCGACGAAGTTGCAGGGCTTGTGGCGGATGTCGAGCTGGGCGGCGAGGATGCCGTCCCACGCGTCGGTGACCGCGCCGGTCGAGCCGGGGAGCGCGAAGATATAGGTGCCGCGGGCGACGCAGGCAGTGGCGCGCGACTGGATCGTCGAGGTGCCGATCGACTGGTAGCTGAGCCAGCGGAACAGCTCACCGAACCCCGGAATGTCCTTGCCACCAAGCTGCGCCAGGGCCTCCGGGGTGACATCGCGGCCAGTGACGCCAGTGCCGCCGGTCGAAATCACGCAATCGATCTCGGGATCGTCCACCCAGTTGTGGAACCGGGCGGTCAGATCCTCCAGCTCGTCGCGAACGATCGCGCGCGCGGCAAGGACGTGACCGGCGCCGGCGATCCTGTCGACAAGCAGGTCGCCCGAGCGATCATCGGCCGGGCCTCTGGTGTCGGAGACGGTCAGGACGGCAATGCGGACCCGCCGGAACGGCCGGCTTTCGTCAATGGACACCGCTGGCCGCTGAATCGACCTGCGCTACCTCGACGGGCGCGTTGCGCTCGAGCCGCACGGCCTTGGCCCCGGGAAGGCCGGGGAAGCGCGGCCACATGCCTTGCGCCATCGCCTTCAGGCTGGGGGAGGTTTCGCCGGCATTCCGTTCGTACATCCAGTAATTGCGCAGCACGGTGACGGCGTAGCCGCGCGTTTCCCAATAGGGGATCGACTCCATGAACAGCAGCGGGTCCTCGCCGCCCTTCACGCGCACATTCCATTGGTCGAGCATGCCCGGGCCGGCATTATAGCCCATGATGACCTTGGGAAGCAGGCCGCCCGTCGCGCCATAGTCCCGCACTTGTTCCAGCCGTGCCTGGCCGTAATCGAGGTTGATCGCGGGCTGCAGCAGCAGCGAGCGATCGGGGGCAGGCTCGCCGCGGCGCCGCGCGATCAGCTGCGCCGTGCCGGGAAGCACCTGCATCAGGCCCTGCGCGCCGGCCGGGCTGACCGCGTCGGGGCGGAAGCGGCTTTCCTGGAGCGCATGCGCATAGACCAGGCTCTTGTCGACTCGCCAGCCGCCGTTGGGCGCCCAGGCCGGCGTGGGATAGCGCGAGGACGCGCTCGGCTTCGCGCCGGCCGGACCGTTATGCGCCAGATAAAGCTGCGTGTCGGGCAGGTTCAGCCGGGCCGCCAGCGAGGCGAGCAGCGCATGGTCTTCGGGCCGCCCAAGCTTTGCCTGATGGCGCAGCAGCTCGGCCGCGCGCTCCTGCTCCCCGATCTCCGCGAGCGCCTTGGCCACCCGGATCGTGGGGATCGTCGATTGGCGGCCCCAGTCGCGGCTCAGCGCGTCCTGCTCGGACGGGGGGAGCTGGCGCAGCCCGAGAGCCTGGGCGGCGAGGATGCCATAAAAGGTCTCGCCGTAATGAGCGGCGGCGCGGAGGCGCGACTGCACCTTGTCGGGTTGGCCGGCCGCCATCAGGGAGCGCCCGGCCCTGTAATGACCGCCGGCGAGGATGTCGGAATCGTTGCCGCGCATGGCGACCGACGCGAACGCCTCCGCTGCCGCGGCATAGTCGCGCTGGCGCCAGGCGGCGAGCCCATAGGTCCAGTCCGCCTGGACCCGCCATTCGCCTTCGCCGGTGCGGGCGAGATCGGCCAGGCGACGCGCATTGGCATCGTCACCGTTGAGATAATAGG
>JAEWCK010000255.1 GCA_023390675.1 Pseudomonadota bacterium | reverse complement strand
GCGGGGGCGCCGGCCCGGGAGGCGGGGCCACGGCCGCAAGCCCGACTTTCTCGCGGCGCTGCTCAGCGCCGGGATGCTCGGCCTGGCAGTCTTCGGCGGCGAATCGCTGGCGCGCGAGGGTTCGCGGAATGGGCTGGCGCTGCTCGTTGTCGGACTCCTGCTCGGTGTCGTGCTCGTCCGCCGCGAGTGGCGCCGCCCGGCGCCGCTGGTGCCGGTGGACTTGCTCCGAATCCCGATCTTCGGGCTTTCGATTGCGACCTCGATCACCTCGTTCGCGGCGCAGATGCTCGCCTTCGTCACCATGCCGTTCCTGCTCCAGCGAGTGTTCGGCTACACCGTGGTGGAATCGGGGTTGCTGATGACGCCTTGGCCGCTCGCGGTCGGTTGCGTCGCGCCTGTTGCCGGTCGTCTGGCCGATCGCTATTCGGCCGGCATCCTCGGCGGCATCGGGTTGGCGCTGTTCGCGGCGGGGCTGCTAGCGCTGTCGCTGCTGGGGCCGCACCCGCACGCGTTCGACATCGTCTGGCGGATGGCGCTGTGTGGCGCGGGCTTCGGGCTGTTCCAGTCGCCCAACAACCGCGCGATGATCGGCGCCTCGCCGCGCGAGCGATCGGGCGCGGCGGGCGGCATGCTGGCGACCGCGCGTCTGCTCGGCCAGACGACCGGTGCCGTGGCGGTGGCATCGGGCTTCCATTGGCTCGGTCTTGGCTCGAGCCAGATATTGCTGGCGGGCGCGGCGGGAGCGGCGGCGCTCGCGGCGGGGATCAGCCTGCTGCGCACGCGCGTGCCGAGCCCGGCGACGCGTCGCTCCGCTTCGCTCGTCGATGTGCCTTGAGCTAGCGCGCGCGTACCACCTCGCAGCCGATCCGCGCGTCCGGATAGATATCGAGCTTCATCGAGCGGACACGGACGCGGACAACGTGCGGATCGGCGAGCGCGAGCGCGGCGACTTCGTCGCAAAAGACTTCCTGAAGCGCGAAGTGGCGCGATGCGGCGAGTGAGGCGATCCCCGTGCGGAGGAAGTCGTAATCTACCACCGCGTCGATCCGGTCTCCGGGTGGGGAAGGGTAGACGCACGTCATCTCGACGCTCACCACCACGCGTTGCGGACCCGCGCGCTCCTCATCGTGGATGCCGAGCCCCATCGTCACGTCGAACCCGTCGAGCAGGATCGTATATTCAGCCACGCGGCCGCTCCCGCCCTTCGAACATCACGTCGCCGTCGCGTTTCAGGAAGCGCTGGCCGCAATCGACGAAGATATTCTGCCCGGTGATGCTCGGCGTGGTGAGTAGATATTCCACCGTCGCGGCGATGTCGGCGAGCGCGACGGGGCGCTGGAGCAAATTTTCGCGAGAATGGCGGGCGAATTCCGCGTCGCTCTGGTCCAGGCTGGGGAGCGTGAGCCCAGGCGACACGGCATTGACGCGAATGCGCGGGGCAAGCGCCTGCGCGAGCAGTTCGGTCGCCGCGGCGAGCGCTGCCTTGCTCAGCGTATAGGTGAGGAAATCCGGATTGAGATTGGCGACCTTCTGATCGAGCAGATTGACCACCGCGCCCTGATCGAGACCGTCTTGCGCGGCCAACGCCGAGGCGAGCGCGACCGGGGCACCGCAATTGATCCGCATGTGCTGGTCGAGCAGCGCGAAATTGGTAAGCGGCGGGGCGTCCCACGCAAATTGCGAGGCGTTGTTGACGAGGCCGCCGATCGGCCCGCCGAGCCCCTCGCGCGCCGCATCGATCAACGCGGAAGCAGTCGCAGCCTCGGCGAGTTCGCCGGCGACGATGCAGGCGCGCCCGCCCTCGGCCACGATCTGCGTGCGTAGCGCCTCGGCTTCGTCGGGGGCGTGGTGGTGGTGGATCGCGACGTCGTGGCCGCGCAGCGCTAGCCGGCGCGCGATCGCCGCGCCTATCCGCTTCGCGCCACCGGTCACGAGCACGCGCATCAATAGCCCATCAGCTTGAGCACTTCCTGCCGGCTGCGCTCGTCTTCGCGGAACACCCCCATCATCCGGCTGGTAACCATGCCGACGCCGGGGGTGCGCACGCCCCGCGCGGTCATGCAGGCGTGCGTCGCCTCGATCACCACCGCAACCCCAACCGGATTGAGCTGCTCCCAGATGCAATCCGCAACCTCGGCGGTAAGGCGCTCCTGGACCTGCAGCCGACGGGCATAGGCATGGAGCACGCGGGCAAGCTTGGAGATGCCGACGACATGGTCGCGAGGCAGATAGGCGATGGAGGCCTTTCCGATAATCGGCGCCATGTGATGCTCGCAGTGCGATTGGAAAGGGATGCCGTTCAGCAGCACGATCTCGTCATAGCCGCCCACTTCCTCGAACACGCGGCTGAGGTGATGCGCGGGGTTCTCACTATAGCCCTGGCAATACTCCTTCCACGCGCGCGCCACACGCTGCGGCGTATCCAGCAGCCCCTCGCGCGCAGGATCGTCGCCTGCCCAGCGGATCAGCGTGCGGATCGCCTCGGCGACGTGCTCGGGCACCGGGATCTTCCGGGGGGGCTGGACGATGTCCCCGTCCTCGGGGCCATCGGCATCGTGATCGTGCGACATCGCCTCTTCCTTCGTCCTGTCCCATTTACGCTACGGCATCCACGATTTCGTGTCCGACGCCCCTGTGGCGCAATTGTTTCGCCTTGGGAAAAACGGCTCAAAACCGCAGAGTTCCGCCGTTCATCCCGTTGACGAGCCCAAAAATGCAGCGTTAGTTGCGTGCGTAATAAAAGCAACGCCGCCGCCGTCCAGAGCGGTACGGGGATCGAGGAAGGGGACACCATGAAGAAGCTCGAATTGCTCGCAGCGACCGCGCTCACCCTGTTCGTGGCGGCGCCCGCGTTCGCCCAGACCACTACGCCGACACAGAGCGACGACGTCGACAGCCAGGAATATCAGTCGGCGAACGATATCGTCGTCACGGCCACGCGCCGTAACGAGACCGTGCAGGACGTGCCCGTCGCGATCACGGCGATCGGCCCCGAGCTGCTCGAGAATGCCGGCGTCGACAATGTTCGCGACATCGAGCAGTTGGCGCCTTCGGTGCAGAGCTCGACCGGCCAGTCCTCGGCGACCGGCACCACCATCTATATCCGGGGCATCACCACCGGCGGCGACAATCCCGGCTTCGAGCCCGCGGTCGGGGTGTTCATCGACGGCGTGTTCCGCGCCCGCGCCGGCGTCGCGATCTCCGAGCTTCCCGAGCTCGAGCGTGTCGAAGTGCTGCGTGGGCCCCAAGGCACGCTGTTCGGCCGCAACACTTCGGCCGGCGCGCTCAGCATCTACACCGCCCAGCCGCAATTCGAGACCCACGGCTATGTCGAGGGCATGTACGGCAATTACAACGCCTATGGCGTGAAGGGCGCCATCACCGGGCCGGTGAGCAAGTCGATCGCGCTGCGTCTCGATGCCGGCTATCGCAAGCGCGACGGCTATATCAAGGACGCCAACAGCAATCGCCGCATCAATGACATCGACCGCTGGAACGTTCGGGGCCAGGCGCTGTTCGACGGCGGCGACGTCACCTTCCGCCTGATCGGCGACTATTACCAGACCGACGAGCAGTGCTGCGGCGCGGTCTCGGTCGTGCGTGGGCCGCTCGCTCCGGTGATCCAGGGCATCGCGGCGGCGCAGGGGCGTATCGGCCTCTACACCGGCTCGCCGAGCGATCGCATCCAGGCATTCACGCCGGGCCGCGACTATGGCGAGAAGGTCAAGGACTGGGGCCTTTCGGGCGAGCTCAACTGGGATCTGGGCGACGTCACGCTCACTTCGATCACTGCGTATCGCGACTGGCGCGTGATCCGCAATCAGGACATCGACTTCTCCGGAATCGATCGCGCCTATCGCAACGGCTATACCAACCGGCTCAAGGACTTCACGCAGGAAGTCCGCCTCCAGGGCTCGGCGTTCGGCGGCGTGCTCGACTGGCTGATCGGCGGTTTCTACCTCAACGAGACCAACAACCTGCGCGATGTGGTGCAGATCGGCAATGACGGCAATCGCTACGTCGACTCGGTCTTCAACGCGCTGGCGGGTCCGTCGTTCGGCGGGTCGGTGCAGTTCTACGGATCGCTCGGGCCGACCGTCCCGACGCCCGGCGCGGTGTTCCTCAATCCGGCGGTGCCGAATTCTCTGCCGGCGCTCCAGGCCGTCTACGGCGCCTCTCTCGCGCCGCTCGTAGGCTGCTTCCGTGCCCAGGCCGGCACGGCGCCGGCGGGCCTGTGCGTCATCCCGGGCTTCCCGACCACGCCGATCCCCGGCCTCGCCGCGCTCGCCGCGAGCCCGCTTCCCGGCGCGACTGCGGGGCAGGGCAACAGCCCCGACGATTTCCGCGTCAAGACCAACGCCTTCGCGCTGTTCACGCACAACATCATCAACGTCACGGACAAGTTGTCGCTGACGCTGGGGGCACGCTGGAACCACGAGAGCAAGGACCTGAACGCCAGCATCAACAACAATCTGGGCAGCTGCACCTTCTTCAATCAGGTGCGCACGGGCGTCCCCGCGGCGGTGGCCTATGCCAATGTCCTCAAACAGCTCGGCCTCTACAACAACCTGTTCTTGCTGAGCTGCAATCCGGCGGTGAACAGTGAGTTCAACGGCAACTATACCGACGATTTCAGCGACGACGAGATCACCGGCACCGTCAAGCTGGCCTTCAAGCTTTCGCCGCAGGTCCTGCTCTACGGAAGCTACGACCATGGCTACAAGTCGGGCGGCTACAATCTCGACCAGGCGACCTTCGACTCGGTCCAGCTCGGCGGCAACGGCGCACAAGGGTCGGACCTGCGCTTCGGCGCGGAGACGGTCGATGCGTACGAGATCGGTTCGAAGCTGAGCCTGAGCCGCGAGTTCAGCCTCAACGTCGCCGGCTTCTACCAGGACTTCTACAACCTCCAGTCGCTGGTATTCTCGGGCAACAACTTCGTCGTCCAGAACGTGCCGAAGAGCACGAGCAAGGGCGTGGAGATCGAATCGACGATCCGCCCGTCGCGCGACCTGACCTTCCAGCTCGGGTACAGCTACATCCGCGCCCAGTATGATAAGAACAACAACTTCACCGGCACCCCGCTGCAAGGACAGGAAGGCCGCCAGTTCAACAACCAGCCGCTCCACACGGTGACTGCCGCGGGAACCTGGACGCCGCCGATCACCGGCAAGATCAACGGGCTGCTGCACGTCGACATGCGCTACAACAGCGAAGTCACCATTCCCTCCGGCAATCCCAATCCGGTCACAGGCCGCACGCCGATCAACAACGAGGGCTATCCGCTGATCAGCGCGGCAGTCGGCGTCCAGTCGGCGGACAACAAGTGGAAGGCCGAGTTCTTCGTCGAGAACCTGACCAACCAGTTCTACTACATCACAGGCTTCGCGGTGCCCGAGCAGACGGGCAATTATGCCGGCTATCCCGGCTATCCGCGCTTCTACGGTGTGCGGGCGCGTTTCGGCTTCTAGGGTCGACGCGATCGGAAAAAGG
>JAEWCK010000227.1 GCA_023390675.1 Pseudomonadota bacterium | reverse complement strand
GTAGAGGCAGGTCGGGTGGAACTGCATGAACTCCATGTTGGAGACGCGGCACCCCGCGCGCCACGCCATCGCGATCCCGTCGCCGGTCGCCCCGCGCGGCGCGGTAGAGAACAGATAGGTCCGTCCCGCCCCGCCGGTCGCCAGCACGGTCGCGCGCGCGGTGAGCAATTCGACCCGATTGGTCGCGCGGTTGAAGGCATAGACGCCCCAGACGTTCCCCGCGCCCGAATAGCGCTCCTCGTGGCGGCTGGTGGCGAGGTCGATCACCACCATGTCGGGCACGAGCGTGATGTTGGGATTGGCGCGCGCCGCCTTGAGCAGGGCCTCCTGCACTGCCCAGCCGGTCGCATCGTTGACGTGCACGATCCGCCGGTGGCTGTGCCCCCCCTCGCGCGTCAGGTGCAGCGCATTGCCCTCGGTGTTGAACGGCACGCCCAATTTGCCGAGCCGCTCGATCGCCGCGGGGGCGTTCTCGACCACCATCTCCACGGTCGCGCGGTCGTTCAATCCCGCGCCGGCGATCATCGTGTCCTCGATATGGTTCTCGAAGCTGTCGCCGGGCTCGAGCACCGCCGCGATCCCGCCCTGCGCCCAGGCAGTCGACCCTTCGTCGAGCGCGCCCTTGGCGAGCACCGTCACCTTGAACCGGCTCGCAAGATTGAGCGCCGCGGTAAGCCCCGCCGCGCCGGAGCCGATGACGAGGATGTCGGAGGTATTCAATCCTGCTCCCGTCCGCGCCGCGGGAATGCCTTGCCCCACGCCATCATCGTCCAGACAGCGGGGATGACCATGCCGATCAGCACATTGAGCGCCGCGCGCGACCAGTCGATCCGCGGATCGCTTCCCGGGAACATCAACTCGGCCAGGCGCATGCGCTGCCAGACGTCGTAGAAGCTCCACAACGTCGCGGCGAATAGCAGCGCCGCGAGCGCCAGTGAAAGCCGCCAGAGCCAGACGCGCGGCTCAGCCATTCGCTGCCCGCGTCAGGTTGAGGAACACGTCCTCGAGATCGGCCTCGCGCGTCGAGACGTCGACGATGCCGAGCCCGGCGCCCTGCACCGCGCCGAGCACTTCGCCGGCATTCGCCTGATCCTTGCGATAGGTGATCACCAGCGTCCGCTCGCCCATCAGCTCGATCTTCTGGAAGCAGCGATTGTCGGGGGGCGTGCCCACGTCGCGGTCGACGGTTACTTCGACCACCTTCTCCTGCGCCATCCCCACCAGTTCGCGCGTCGGCTTGTTGGCGATCAGCTGGCCGTGGTTGATGATCGCGATCCGGTCGCAGAGCTGCTCGGCCTCTTCCAGATAATGCGTGGTGAGCACCACCGTCACGCCGCGCTGGTTCAAGGTGCGGACATAGGCCCAGAGCTGCTGGCGAAGCTCGACGTCGACGCCCGCGGTCGGCTCGTCGAGCACGAGCACCGGCGGCGAATGGACCATCGCCTTGGCGACCATCAGCCGCCGCTTCATGCCCCCCGAAAGCGTGCGCGAATAGGCTTCGGCCTTGTCCTCCAGATGCACCGCGCGGAGCAGTTCCAGCGCATCGAATTCTTGCCTGCGCACGCCATAGAGTCCGGCCTGGATCTCAAGCGTCTCGCGCGGGGTGAAGAAGGGATCGAAAGTGATCTCCTGATTGACGATCCCGATCGATGCCTTGGCGTTGCGCGGATGCGCGTCGAGGTCGAACCCCCAGATCGCCGCACGTCCGCTGGTCTTGTTGACCAGCCCCGCAAGGATGTTGATCAGCGTCGACTTGCCCGCGCCATTGGGGCCGAGCAGTCCGAAGATCTGCCCGCGCGGCACCTCGAAGCTCACCCCGTCCAGCGCGCGCTTGCCCCCCGCCGCATAGGTCTTGCACAGATTGTCGATCGCGATGGCTGCCTGCGTCATGGCCTGCGGATAAGCCGCTCCGCTGCGGGACGCAAACCGCCATCATCGCGCTTGCAGCTATGGAACCGCGCTTTAGGCAGGGAATGAAAGGAATCGCCGCGATGCCGTTCTTCATCCTCGCCTCCGCGCTGCTCCTCGCCCAGGCAAGCCCGCAAGCCGATGCGCGCTGCGCTGCCTTGTTCAAGGGGCATTTCGACGGCCTTCCTGCGGCATGGGGCGGCGAGAAGATCCGTACGCTCTCGGTGCTCAGCTATTATTCGGGCAAGCTCGCCGCCTCGACCGGCAGCGCGCAGGCCAGGGCGCTGGTCGCCCGCGCCACTGCCGAGCTCGCCAAGGTGCCGCCTGCGCAGAAGAAGCTGCTTGCCGACACCTGCTCGGGCGAGATGGGCAGCTTCGGCGAGGCGAGCGGGCTTTGACGGCGATTGCCCGGCGCGCAGGCCTTTGCTAACCGCTCGCGCATGATTCCGCCGCCAGAGACGATCCGCACCAGCTCCGCCCGCGTCGCCTGCGACGGCACCGGCCCGGGCCTCCCCGCCGCGCTCGGCCATCCGCGCGTCTTCCTCCAGATCGACGAGCACGGCTATGTCGATTGCGGCTATTGCGACCGCCGCTTCGTGCTGATCGGCGGTCCCGCCGATGGCGCGGACCAGTCCGAATTGCCCGATCATCCGGCTGGCGCGAGCGTCTAGGCGCCCTATATCGGAGGGATGAGCATGCCCTCCGATC
>JAEWCK010000176.1 GCA_023390675.1 Pseudomonadota bacterium | reverse complement strand
GGTCTGCCATGGGATATCTCCGTTCGAGGTTCCCCTCCCCCGCGGGGAGGGGAACGCCGCTCAGCTCGCGCTGAACTTGAGCAGCTTGATCGCCTCCGAATTGCTCACCATGCCCCCCACGCGCTTGGTCGCGTAGAAGTGCACGAAGGGCTTGTTCGAATAGGGATCGCGCAGCACCTGCGTCTCGCCGCGCTCGGCGATCAGATAGCCCGCCTTGAAGTTGCCGAACGCGATCGACAGCGCGTTCGCCGCGATGTCGGGCATGTCCTCGGCCTCGACCACCGGATAGCCGAGCAAGGTCGCCGGCTGTCCCGCCGCGAGCCCCGGCTGCCACAGGAACGCGCCGTCGCTCGTCTTGAATTTGCGGATCCGCGCCAGCGTCGCCGAATTCATCACCCAGCTCGCTCCCTGCCGATACGGCGCGCGCAGGCTCTGCACCAGATCGATCAGCTTCTCCTCGGGGTTGCTCGCGAACGCCCCTGCGGCGCCGGTCGCCAGATATTGCAGCTGGCCGAAGCTCCGGCTCGCATCGCCCACGCTCGAGATCGTGGCGCTCAGGAAGCCCTTGGGCTTGTTGGTGCCGTTGCCGCTCACGAACGCCGCGCCCTCGGCCGCGGCGAACTCGCGCGCGACTTCGCCCGCCAGCCATTCCTCGACGTCGAAGCTCGCATCGTCGAGCATCGCCTGGCTCGCCGCCGGATTGGCGTAGAGGTCGCCGAAGGGCGGCGCGATTTCGTTGAACGCCGGGGTGTCGGTCTCGTCGCGGCTCGCGGTCTCGGCCGCCCAGCCGCTCTCGAACCCGCCCGACGCCACCAGCTTGCGATAGCCGCTGGTGCCCACCTTCACGACATTGGCGATGCTCCGGATCGGCGACACGCTCTTCAGCGTCGCGTCGATCCTCGCATCGATCTCGCGCGGCACGGCATAGCCGCCCGCCGCGTCGCTCGTCCCCGCCAGCGCCTTGGCCTCGAGCGTCGCGCCCGAACGCAGGAAGGCGCCGAACCCGGCATCCTCCGCCGGCCGTCCGCCCTCGAGCATCGGCCGCGCCGGAGGCAGCCCCATCTTCTCCACTGCCTCGAAGCTCGCCTCGAGGCCGTCCGCCTTGACTTCGATCATCACCGTCTCCCGCTTCAAAAATCGTCCACCGCATGCACCCGCGCGAGCGGCTGCATCGGGCGCGCCACCAGGCTCACTTCGACCAGCTCGAGCGCAGTCAGCTCGCGCACCCGGCCGGCCCGCGACTCCCGCACGCGGTAGCCGAACGAAAGCCCGCTCCCCGGCGCCACGCGCACCCGCGCGTCGTCGACGCGCCCGATCACGCGCAGCCCGCGGCTGTCCTCCTCGATTGCCTCGATCGCGCCCACCGGCGTGCCGCCGTGCTGCCAGAGCAGGGGCACCTTGCCCGCGCCCGCGAACGCGCCCTTGCGCACCACGTCGCCGCCGCGATCGACGGCGTCGAACACCGCGGCGTACCCCGCGAAGCGCAGCCCGCCCCGGGCCCGATCCGGGGTCACTTGAGCCACCCCGGAAACCCCAGCTTCACCGCCAGCCCGACGAGCACGAGCGCCGCGAGCATCCGCCCGGCCCATTGGAACGCCGCCTTCAATGCCGAGCGCTTGGCGTCGCGCCAGGCGCCCAGCAGCTCGCGCAGCTCGGCCATGTCCTTCGCCGCGCCGGCATCCTCGAGGCCCAGCCGGGCCAGCGCGCGTCGCGCGCCCGCCTCGCCCGCTTCCTCGGCGATGGCGCGCAGCGTCGCGAGATCGGCGCCCTGCGCCTCGGCCTGGCCGATCAGCTGCGCCAGCACCAGATCCTCGCTCATTCTCCCACTCCCAGCATCGCGCGTTTCTCGTCGTCCGAAAGGAAGTCCGCGCCGCCCACCTGCCGCCACAGCCGCTCGCGGTCCTCGGCCAGCGCCGGCACCTTGTTGAGGTCGACGCGCAGGTCCGCGCCTTCGAACCGGCCGCCCAGCGCCTGGTTCAGCCCGCTCAAAATCGTCTCGGCGAGCGGCAGGATCGCCAGCCGCCACAAGGCGCGATTGGCCTCGCGGTAATTGGCATAGGCCGCGTCCCCCGGCAGCCCGAGCAGCATCGGCGGCACGCCGAAGGCCAATGCGATCTCGCGCGCCGCCGCCGCCTTCAGCCCGACGAAATCCATGTCGGCGGGCGTGAGACTCATCGCCTGCCATTTGAGCCCGCCTTCGAGCAGCATCGGCCGCCCGGCATTGACCGCGCCCTGGAACCCGGCCTCCATCTCGGCCTTCAGCCGTTCGAACTGGTCGCTCGAAAGCGCCGCGCCGTCGCCCGGATCGTAGACCAACGCGCCCGAGGGCCGCGCCGCATTGTCGAGCAGCGCCTTGTTCCACCGCGACGCCGCATTGTGGATCGCGATCGCCCCCGAAGCCGCGCCGAGGCACCCCAGCCCGTAATGGTCGTCGACCGGCGAGAAGGCCTTGATGTGCGCCACTTCGTCCGCCGCCAGCCGCGCCACTTGCTCGCCGACCCGGTAGCGGAACGCCGCCGGCCAGCCCTGTGCGTCGGGCTCGATCGTCACGCGTTCGGGCCGCAGCGCGAACAATTCGGCCACCGCGCCGTCGGCGCCGGCCAATATCTGCGCATAGCCATTGCCGTGGAGCAGCAGCTGCGCCGCCAGCGTCTCGAGCAGCGGTTGCCCGCCCGATCGCGCCGTCGCCAGCGCGGTCAGCGCCGGATCGCTCGCCGTCAGCGGCGCGCCGCCCGCGCCCTCGGCGACCAGCCTGACCGCGCGCTGCGCGACCGGATTGGCGCAATAGCCTTCGCGCACCTGCGCCTCGTAGCTGCGCGGCCACTCGCCGAACCCGCCCGCGCCCCAGCCGACACTTGCGCGCGCCAGCGGCATCCGCGCGCCCTCACGCGCGGACTTGCGTCCGAACCACTTCATTCTCTTCCCCCCGGCGGCGCCCCGCGCCGCCTGGCGGCGCCGCCGAAATATGGCTTATCCAGCTTGCAGGGGGACGGATGAACCGCGCGCAAGCGAGAAAGTTGTTGTCGCAGATGGTCACGAGCGCCGCACAGTCCGCGGGGCTCGGACTCGGCGGGTCTGCGGTGACCTATCTCGTTGCCGAAGCGCTGGTCCGCATGCTCGCCGATCGTCCGCAATCCGGCGGCCTCGTCTCGCAGAAGCAGGTCGATGAGGCGGCGCGGACGATCGATCCCGTGATCGATCGCATCGCGCGGGCCACGCAAGCGCGTGGCGCCGGCCTGCTCGAACAGCAGGATCTTTCCACGCTCCGCGAGGAAGGCGTGTTCTGCAAATTCAGGCCCTGGTGTTGAGCGGTCCCGTGCCCGACGAGCCCGGCCAGCCCGGAGAAGGGCAGGCCGAAGCGGCCGCGGACAAGACCGCGCCGCCCGTTCCCGATCCACCCGCAGTCGTGCCCACCGCGGACACGCTGAAGCTCAATTTCGAGATGACCAAGCAAGTGATGGCGACCACCGCCGTGGTCATCCCGCTCCTGCTGCTCTTCCTGAAGACCGACTCGAATTCCCACCCGCCGGTGCTCGCCAAATATGCGATGTCCGCGCTGCTCGCGTCGCTCGTGTTCGGCATGCTCTCGATGGGCCGCCTCGTCTCGAATGCCGAGGAAGGCCGGCTCGCCTCGCTCGAAATGGGCGCGCGGATCGTCTCGTGGCTCCAGCATCTCTGCTTTCTCGGCGGCATGGGGCTGATCGGCTGGCTGTTGCTGACCGCCTGACTCACAACGCGCGCACCGAGGCCCTGCCTCTCCTCCCCAGCAACAGCTCGTGCGCCGCCCAGACCAGTGCATCCGCCCGGTCCGGCGAGCGCCCCGGCCCTTCATAGCCCCCGCCCGCGATCAGCCCGCACAATTGATCCTCAAGGTCCGCGAAGGCGCCCGCATGCCGCATCCGCCCGCTCTCGTAGAGCAAGTGCACCGGCTCGGCGCGCGCGGCCTTGCCCTTGCTCGCATGCACCAGCGCCAGCGGCAGCCCGGCGTCGGCGGCGCGCAGCACGCTCGCCACCATCTCC
>JAEWCK010000173.1 GCA_023390675.1 Pseudomonadota bacterium | reverse complement strand
ATCATGCCCAAGCGCTACTGCCTGACCAAGGCCGAATGGGCGAGGATCAACGAGTTGAATGATAAGGGTTCGGCCGAGTCGTTCCGCAACAAGCGGAGCATCGGGTGCGGTCAGCTCGGCAGTGCGGCAAGCTGCGAATGATCGTGTTCCACGTGCTGCTTGCCGGCAGCCTGCTTACGCTCACCGGCCGGGCCGCCGCGCAGGATCGGCCTGAAATCGCGAAGCAGGGCAGGAAGGTCTGCCGCGGCATCATGCCTACCGGTTCGTCGATCCGCCGCCGCGTGTGCAAGACAAAGGACGAGTGGGCGCGATTCGACGCGGAGGGCAGGAACGGCAGCGAAGCGCTCCGCGACCGGCCGCAATCGGCGAGTTCGGAGGTCCCGCGCGGCTGAATCTCAGCGCTGTGCCCCGCGATAGGTGAAAGTCCGCGCCCCCGGACTCTGCGCCCATTTCGGCAGCAGGGGAGCACCGTTTGCGGTTGCGCTCAGATCGACCACGCACAAATGGCGCATCATCCGGTGCGGTGCACAGCCGACGCCGGCGAAGCGAAAATCGCTGCCGAACAATAGAGCGCGGTGGCCCCTTCCGGGCACGCCGTCGTCGATGACGAGTTGGCGGACGACCGCCTCGGCGTCGTCGAACCCGTATGAGATGCTTTCGCCGACATAGATGTCGCCACCCCGCCGCTTGACGCGCTCGCCGGGCGACAGACCGTCGGGCGAGCGATGCCCGGTCGCACCTGCCTCGCCCTGCTCGTCGGCATGGTCCTGCGCCGCGAGCATCAGCAGCTGGCCGAGCTCGAGATTGGTGAGCGGCGTCTGGCGCTCCAGGAAGTCGATCGCCTCGTCGACCGCGTCTACGCCCTCGCGCGTGACAGTTCCATTCGCGTCGCCGGGCAGATGTAGCACCCGGCCCTCGAAATGGCGGCGATATTCGCGAAGCTGACGCGCATATTCGCGTGGGTGTGCGCGGACATAGTTGATCCGCGCGAGCACTTCGGCTTCGAGCGAGGTTTCGCTGGCGGCGGCGGGCAAGGCGAGGCAGCAGGCGACGAGCGCGGCGGCGGCACGGGCAATGGCAATCACGAAAGCTCCCCCCCGGGGAACCCGGCCGCGCGGAAATGCGGGGACCTGTGCTCAGAAACGACGAATCGCCTTAACCTCCTGAAAAAGCAAGCGGATAGCGGCGAGTTAACCTTAGGGTCGCCCGTCGGGAGTCCGTCCGAAATCGGCGACGCACATCACGCGATAAGTCGCATGCGGCCCGCACGCGACGCCAGCATAGCGCATCTCGGCGGCGAAGAGCGTCTTGCGATGCCCGCGCCCGGGCACGTCGTCGTCGACGATCAGCTGGCGAACCACCTCGGCTGCGCTCGGCGGGCCGTAGGTGATCGTCTCGGCGACATAGGATCCACCGCCACGGCGCAGCACCCGGTCGCGCGGATTGGCGCCGTCCTTCGAGAGATGTCCCGTTCCGTCTCGCGGACCCTGCTCGGCGACATGATCCCCGGCAGCGAGCGCAAGGAGCGGAGAGGGGGCGATCGGCGGCAGCGGCGGCTGCTTTTCGAGGAAGCGGATAGCCTCGTCCACGGCCTTGACGCCCTCGGCGGTGCGCAGCCCGGCGGGATTGCCTGGATACCAGACGACCTTTCCCTTGAAGAGCCGGCGATAGACGCGCAGCTGTTCGGCATAGGTCCGCGGCTGCGCGCGCGCGAAGTTGATCGCGGCGAGTATCTCCCGCTCGATCGCCGGTGCGGACGGTGTGAACGCGAGGACTAGTGGCAGGAGTGCGAGCATCGCGGCGCCCTAGCGCGGCCCTGTGTGAACACAGCCCGAACGAAAAGTTAACATGCGCTGCAACCTTGCCGTGCGGCGCTCGTTCTTGCCTACGAATAGAAAATAAAGGTTCGGGAAAATGAGCAAGATGGTTCCTGTGATGTTGGCCCTGATCCCGCTGGTGGCGGTGATCGGCGCCTGCGTTTCGTGTCCGTAACGCGGGCTCACCGCAAATAACGAGCCTGGAAAGGGGGCGCGCATCATTCAATGCGGGCCCCTTTTACTTGAGTGCCCTTCACAGCTTTGCATTGCAGGCCTGCAGCGCACTGGTGACATCTGCGGCGTTCGGCACATTGAAATCGTCGTCGAAGTCTAGGCCCGGTATACTCAACCAAAATTTCTTTGCTCCGAGCAGGTTCTCGGTCATCCACGGGCCGGTCTCGGCGACCAGCATCCAGTTGCCGTTCTTCATGTGGATGGGCCTGAAATCGACTTCGACCGGCGGGCTCCACGTGTCCTCGTGCCATGAGAACTTCCCGCGCTTGGTGTCGCCCTCCTTGAGCAGCCAGCGGTCGTCCGACATGAAGAAGTGGCCTGCGCCGCCCGAATCCTCCTCGATGCTGATCGAGACATGATCGCCGAACTGCGCCACGGCCTGGCACGTGCCGGAACCGGTTGGGCCGACATGCCAAAAGCCGACTTCAACGCCGGTGTCTTGCGGCAGCGCTGCAGCGAGCGCGAGCGCCATGATTGGAAACGGCATGCGGGATTCTCCACCCTCGTTCTACGGAAGCTTAGCTGCGAAGCCACGCGAATGAAAACAAGGCGACTTGTCCGGGATTGACACTGGGCCTCGTTCTTGGTGTATTAGTTGAATAACACGGGGAGGAGGCGGCGGGCGCGAACTTCATTTCGGTTCGCCGATTTCATCGAAAACTCACCGATCGCTCATGCCGGCCGGGCCATTTGCGCGGCAAGGCGACGCGTCTTCATCAACGCAAAGGCAATGTCTGTCCATGAATAGCCGCCAGTTCCATTTCGGCGCCTCAGTCGCTCTGGTCGCCCTCTGCGCCGGTGCGCCCGCCTTCGCGCAAACCGCTCCGGCACCGGCCGAGCGCCCCGCGGGGCAGACCGCGCCGCAGCCGCTGGCCGACCGGTCCAATGAGCTGGTCGTCAAGGGCGCGCGCTCGGACGTTATCGCATCGCCCGACCGGACGAGCTTCAACGTCGCCAACGATCTCAATGTCCAGACGGGCACGCTCGCTGATGCGTTGCGCGCGGTGCCGGGCGTCGAGGTCGACCTCCAGGGCAATGTCAGCCTGCGCGGCGATTCCGGTGTGACGATCCTGGTCGACGGCCGTCCTTCGGCGATCATGCGCAGCGACGCGCGCGGCGATTATCTGCTCGCCACGCCAGCCTCGCAGATCGAGCGCGTCGAAGTGATCACCAATCCTTCGGCCGCTTTCAGCCCCGAAGGGTCGGGCGGCGTGATCAATCTGGTCACCAGGCAGGTGAAGCGCGATGCCCGCTTCGCGACGCTGCGCGGATCGATCGGCAATGAGGGCCGCGCTGCGCTCAATACCACCGGCGCCTGGACCAAGCCGGGCCTGAGCATGACGGGCGATCTCGGCAATCGCCGGTCCAACAATGACGGCGAAGCGACGCAGATGCGCTCGCGCCTCGACTCGGCCGGCAACCTCGTGACCAGCCAGCAGGATTCGACGCTTGACGCAGTGGTGAGCTCGCGCAACGGGCGGCTCGGGGTCGACTATGATCCCGACAAGAAAAACCGGATCAGCGGGGAGCTGACCTATCGCGACGGGCGCGCGGATTCGTCGCGCGCCGATCACTTCACCAGTTCCGATCCGGCTGCTTCCTATGACCGCACGTCGGACAATGACGCGGAGAGCCATGGCTATGGCGTCCGCGGATCGTGGCGGCGCACGCTGCCGGGGA
The DNA here is from genome assembly GCA_023390675.1 of Pseudomonadota bacterium. Lineage (GTDB taxonomy): Bacteria > Pseudomonadota > Alphaproteobacteria > Sphingomonadales > Sphingomonadaceae > Sphingomonas. The sequence goes on along the minus strand of JAEWCK010000173.1, from coordinate 5,762 downwards.
ACGGGCACGAGTTGGTCGTGGACGCGAGCGTCGACAAGAACCGCTTTGAACGCGTGCTTGACGGCGCCACCGATCCGACGCTCGTAACGCTGGCGCCGACCTACGAGCATATCCGCAACGCCGGGGAGCGTACCGATTACGGATTCAAGGTCGATTACAAGAAGGCGCTTAAGGACGGGCCGTCGCTAAACATCGGCTACGAATTGGACATGAATAGGAACGAGTTCGACTATTCGGGCGCGCGCGGCGCGGCTCCTGGCGCGCTCGTCTCGGTGCCCAGCCTCACCAATCGCTTCGACTTCGATCAGGCAGTGCACGCGTTCTACGGCACCTATGCTTACGAGCTCGGCAAGTTCCAATTCCAGCCGGGATTGCGGCTCGAGCAGGCCGAGATCACGATCAATCAGGTCACCAACGGCGTGAAGATCGACGACGATTATTTCCGCGCCTATCCGACGATGCACATCGGCTACGAACTTTCGGCCAAGCAGACGCTGCGCGCGAGCTACAGCCGCCGCATTCAGCGCCCCTCGCCTCAGGATCTAAACCCTTACACGCTCTATCTCGACCCGCTCAACCTGCGCCGCGGCAACCCGAACCTTCGCCCCGAAGTGACCGACTCGTTCGAGCTGGCGTGGCAGAAGCGCGACGGCGGCACCTTCTATTCGCTGACCGGCTTCTATCGCACCGCGCGCGGCGGCGTTACCGACGTGGTTCAGGATCTCGGCAACGGCGTGTTCCTCTCCACGCGCGCCAATCTTGCAACTGCGAAGCGTGCAGGAGTCGAGGCGATCGCCAACGGAAAGCTCAGCAAGAAGCTGAGCTACAATGCCGCGGTGACTTTCCTTTGGAACGAGATCGACCCGCGCTTCGGCGGCGTGCCCACACCGCGCTCGGGAACCACAGGTACCGCGCGCGTCAATCTCACCTGGCAGCCGAATGCCAAGGATTATTTCCAATTGAACGGCTTCTACGCGGGCAAACAGCTAGTCGCGCAGGGCTATCGCGAATCGGGCGGCATGCTCAATTTCGGCTATCGGCGGAAGTTCAACGAAAAGCTCAGCCTCGTCGTCACTGCGCAGAACCTGCTCGACAGCGCGCGGCAAAAGTTCGTGATCGACACGCCGGCAATTCACGACCGCATTTCGCAAAAGGGCATCGGCCGCATCTTCATGCTGACCCTGTCCTACACGCTCGGCAATCAGGGCGGGCGGCGACGGCCGGATGCGGGAATCGACTTCGATCCGGGCGCAGGGGCCGTGCCGCAATAGGCGCGGTAGCCCGGCGAAGGAAAAGGGCCGCCCCGGCATCCCGGAGCGGCCCATTCTCGTTGGCGGCGCGAAGGGCTCAGCCCTCGACGGTCTCGCCTTCGCCTTCGGCCGGAGTTTCCTCGCGAACCTCTGCGGTCGCGCCCGGCTCGGCGTTGGGATCGTAATCCTCGACGAAGCCGGTCTCGTCCTTCTCGAACATCGCGGCCATGACGTCGACGCCCTGCGACTGCATCTCTGCCTCTTCGGGCGAGCGGGCGACGTTGACCTTGACGGTCACCGACACCTCAGGGTGCAGCGCGACGCGGACTTCGTAGACGCCGATCGCCTTGATCGGCTTGTCGAGCACGATCTGGCTCTTGTTGACCTTGTGGCCGTCGGCGACGAGCGCCTCGACAAGATCGCGCACTGCGACCGAGCCGTAGAGCTGGCCGGTGTTCGAGGCCTGACGGATCAGCGTGACCGACGCGTCGTTGAAGCTGCCGGCTTCCTTCTCCGCGTCCGAACGGCGCGAGGCGTTGTCGGCCTCGATGCGCGCGCGGTTGGCCTCGAAGACCTTGCGATTGGCGGCGTTCGAGCGAAGCGCCTTCTTGTTCGGGAGCAGGTAGTTGCGGGCGAACCCGTCCTTGACCTTCACCACGTCGCCGATGGCGCCGAGCTTCTCGACGCGCTCAAGCAGAATGACTTCCATGAGTCCGCGCTCCTTACTTAACGATGTAGGGCAGCAGGCCCAGGTGACGGGCGCGCTTGATGGCCTGGGCCAGCTCGCGCTGCTTCTTGGCGCTCACCGAGGTGATGCGCGACGGGACGATCTTGCCGCGCTCGGACACGAAGCCCTGGAGCAGACGGACGTCCTTGTAATCGATCCGGGGAGCGTCCTTCGCCGAGAAGGGGCAGCTCTTGCGGCGGCGGAAAAAGGGGCGTGCCATGTCTCAAATCTCCCTTATTCGCCGAAGCCGGTGGCGTCGTCGCGGTCGCGACGGCCGCGGCGCTCGCGGTCCTGGCCCTTGCGCATCATCACGGTCGGACCCTGCTCCAGCTCGTCGACCTTTACGGTCATGTAGCGGATCACGTCCTCGTTGATCTGCGTCTGGCGCTCGAGCTCGGCGACCACGCCCGCGGGCGCGTCGATCTCGAGCATCACATAATGCGCCTTGCGGTTCTTCGCGATGCGATAGGCGAGCGAGCGAAGACCCCAGGTCTCGGTCTTGACGACCTTGCCGTTATTGTCCTCGACGATCTTGGTTGCGGCTTCCGCCAATGCGTCCACTTGCGCCTGCGCCAGATCCTGGCGCGCAAGGAACACGTGCTCGTAAAGAGCCATGCGTTCTTCTCACTGTTGGCCGATCGCTGACGCCGCACCATGCGGACGCCCCTCCGGCTGTCGTCTCAAAAGCAAAGCCGGGGGAGAGCGTACTCTCCACCCGGCGGAGGGCCGTTACCCTAAAGGCGGCCGCGAAGCAAGTCAGCAGTTGCCGGGAGTCTTGCCCTCGGCGCGGCAGCCTTCCTCGTAGCGCTGATAGTCCGCATCGCTTCCATATTCGGAACCGCCCGACGCCATCCAGCTCGGTGGCGTGAGCATCGCGTTGACCGCGCCTTGCATCATCTTGCCGCCATAGCCGTCTCCGATCGCGCGGCACCCTTGCGGATCGTCCCAGAAGACGAGGCAGAGCGGCTTGTTACCCTTGATGGCGACGCCGACCCAGCCTTCGCGGCCATCGGAATAGAGAAAATAGGATTTGGTGAACATCGCGCCCGATTGCGGATCGAGCTTCGCTGCGACGAGATCGGCGCTCCCGGCCTGGTAGCGGTTGAGAGCCCAGTGCTGCGAATCCGCGACCACCGCCGCTTCGATGACGGGAAGATATCGGGCGGTCGCCCCCCTGGGGAGCATCTGCTTCATCTTGGCGCGCTGGGCGAGCACCGCGTCACGCTCGGCCTTCGCCTTCGCGGCCGCCTCGGCGCGGTCGAGCGCCGCGCGCCGGTCGCGTTCGACAAAGTCGACCGTCTGCACTGCGGCAGTGGTGAAGCTCGACTTCCAGCTCACGCGTGCGTTCGAGCCGCTCTTGGCGTTGCCGCGGAAGACGCCGGCGTCACAGGTCCCTTCATAGACCGCGCCATCGGTATCGAACAGGCTGCACCGATTACCCTGGCGCGTTCCACTTATCTTTGCGTGGTTGTTGCGGCGGCCATCGAAAGCATCGATCGTGCCGTTGACGAGGTTACCGTCGAATTCCAGCACGATTGTCGACGTGCCGCCATACTTCTCGCCACCGTCGAACGCCGATTTGAGCAGCGAATTGATCGTGACGCGGCTGTTCGAGCGCGTCTGCTTCTGTGCGACGCCCTCATAGTCGCCCTTGTAGGTCACCGACCCGCGGAAATCGGGGGCGAGCGGGCCGCTGTTGTTCGCAGCCGTGCTCACCAGCTCGCGCCATTGCCCGTCGGCGCCGCGGCACATGGTCTTCTGAACCATATGGCCGTTCACATTGGTGGGCACTGCGCGGCAGTCCTGCCCCTGTACCGGCAACCCGGGCATCACGAGGGCGGCAAGACCACCCAACACTTCCAAGAACATCGCATCCTCCCCCTATGGATCATCCCGATCCCGGGGATACTTCAAAGGTTGCGATATCAGGAAGCGTTTTGATGCCGGCCACCGCTACAGGCGCCGGCTTCAATTCCGCCCGCGCGGCCTCGGCGAATCGCCGGCGATCGGGGCGGGGCTGCGCGACAGCCAGCCGCCATCGTCGTCGAGACGCGGTTTGGGGAAGTCCATCGGCGCGCGGATCGGACCGCAATTCTCGCCGTCCCACGAGAGGCAGCGGATCTCGTCGTTGTAGATTGTAGCGCGCACAGTGCCGGTGGAACCGTCCTGTCGGGTATAGTCGCTCTCCAGCCACCATTCGCGGTTGCGCTTGCGTCTGCCGGAGACGACCGGCGTCGAGAGGCGATCGGTATCGAGCCCGCGATAGTGGCGCGAATAGCTATCGAGCTCGACCGCCATGCGGAAATGCGCCTCGGCCGATCCCGGGCCGTTGAGCCGCTGGATTAGCCAGCCGATGCGGCGCTCGCGCCGCGCCTCGTCGTCGGCGAGGCGATTGATCCAGCCGGTGTCTCGCACATACATGCCGACGGTGGAGAAAGTGACTTCGGATTGCTTGGGGATGCCGCGCACCGAGACGATCTGGCCCTGGAAGCCGCGCCGGCCACAGGCAGAGGCCTGCCACATCGTGCCATCGGCCTCGTACAGGTCGCAGCCGGTGGCGCTGCGCCGCCCGATCAGCGTGCCTTCGCGAAGCCCGTTGGGGCCTTCGAATCCGCCGACTGAATAATAGAAGCCCGTGACGTGCTCGCCGTCGAAGCTGAGCACCACCTTCACCCCGCCGCCGACGGTCTGCTCGTAGCAGCGGTGATCCTTGTACGGGCAGGGCGTGCGCTCGTCGCGATGGTTGAGTTGCGCGGTGACCGAGGTCTTCCCGGTGTAATTGCCGAAATAGGCGACCTGACCCTGGAAGTCGGGCGGCAGTACATCCTCGCGGTCATCGGCCGCCGCCGCGAAGGGCAGCATCAGAAAGGCGAGGGCGGTCAAGGCAGCCCGGAACATCGCAATATCCTCCCGTCGAATGCGTTAACCATAACACTAACGCGTCCGTAACGAGGAGTCGGATTCTGCTTGAGACCCATGCACGCAAAGAAACGGCGGGGACTCGCCCCGCCGTTCCTTGCTTGTCCGCCAGTGGTTTAGCGGATCATGTTCGCGAATACCGCAGCGATGATTCCGCTGGTGATGCCGACAAGCACCGCGTCATTGCCCGACTGGACGTAGCGATAGCCGCGCGGCGGCGCCCTCAGGCCGCGATAGTGGCGATAGTCGATCTGGCGATAGTTGCGCGCCTGACGATAATCGAAGCGGTCGCCCTTGCGCCAATGCGCACGGTACTGGGGCGCCTTGTAGACCACCTTCTTGTGGACCACCACGCGCTGCGGCTGGCGGTGCTGGGGCGCCGCGGCGAGCGCGGGACTGGCGACCATCGTGGCGGCGACTGCCGCGAGAATGAACTTCTTCATGACTAACTCCTCTGGTTTCCCGCCGCTCTCTCCGGCGTTGAGACCTATCTAGGAGGCAGGTGTCTCAGCCACGTCCCGGGCATTGCCGAAAATGGTCGCAATGTGTCGCGGGCCGACAAGGAACGTTCAGCTTGCCACAAGCGCTTGGGGTTGCATCGCCGGGCGTAACGGTTCTAACGCGCGGCCCCTGAGCGCCAACAGGAGAGGCACATGCGGGCATTCATCTTCCCCGGGCAGGGCAGCCAGGCGGTCGGCATGGGCAAGGCGCTTGCCGATGCGAGCGCGACGGCGCGCGAGGTCTTCCAGGAAGTCGATGAGGCGCTAGGGCAGAATCTGTCGCGGCTGATGGCCGAAGGCCCCGAGGACGAGCTGACGCTCACCGCCAACGCGCCGCCGGCGATCATGGCTAATGCGATCGCCGTG
>JAEWCK010000084.1 GCA_023390675.1 Pseudomonadota bacterium | reverse complement strand
GGGTGATGAACAGGACGGCCTTGCGTTGCGACATCCAGCTCTCCAGCACTTCGTTCTCCATCAGTTGCCGGGTCTGGATGTCGACGGCGGAAAAAGGTTCATCCATCAGGATGATGTCCGGGTCGCGGATCAGCGTTTGAGCCAGCATGACGCGCTTGCGCATGCCGACGGACATCTGGTGCGGATAGCGGTCACCGAAACCGCCCAGGCCGACCCGCTTGAGCCATTCCCGGGCGCGGGCGCGCGCTTCGTCCTGCGGCACGCCGGCGAACTCCAGGCCGGCCATCACGTTGGACTCGGCGCTGCGCCAGGGCATCAGCGCCTCGCCCTGGAACATGTAGCCGGCGCGCTGGTTCACCCCTTGCAGGGGCTGACCGAAGACGCGCACCTGCCCGGCGGAGGGGGCCAGCAGACCGGCCCCCACGTTCAAGAGCGTGGACTTGCCGCAGCCGGTCGGACCGACCACGGACACGAACTCGCCAGGGGCGACCGTCAGGCTGGCGTCGCGCACCGCGGTGTACGTGCCCTTGCCGTCGCGCGAGGCAAAAACACAGCTGACGTTGTCAAGGGAAAGCGCGGCCTCAGGCATGGGGGTACTTCTTGTTGGCATTGTCGGCAAATTCGTTGGTGAAGATCTTGCTGGTGTCGATCTTGGAAGCGTCCAGGTTGGGGACGAAAGCCGCCAGCGCATTCAAGGCCGTGGCCGGGCCGTCCTCGTCCACCAGGCCGTTGGGCGAGAGCGACTCCTTGTTGGCGTCCAGGCACTGCTTGTACAGCTCCACGTCGCCCAGCAGGTAGGCGGCCGGCACCGTCTTGGCGATGGTCTCGGCGTCATTGGCCTGGATCCACTTGTCGGCGCGCACGATCGCATTGGCCAGCGCCTGGGCGGTCTTGGGGTTCTTGTCCAGGAATTCCTGCGAGGCGTACAGGCAGGCCGAGGGCATGTTGCCGCCGAAGATCTTCCTGGTGTCGGCCACCGTGCGGGTATCGGCGATGACCTGGATGGCGTCTTCCTTGGCCAGGGTGCCGATCACCGGATCCAGATTGGCCATGGCGTCCACCTGGCCGGTACGCATGGCGGTCACGGCGCCGGCCCCGGCGCCCACGCCGATGAAGGAGACGTCCGAAGGCTTCAGCCCGTTCTGTTCCAGGAAGAAGTTGACCATCATGTTGGTCGAGGAGCCGGGCGCGGTCACCCCGATCTTCTTGCCTTTCAGGTCGGCCGGCGACTTGTAGTCGGGCATGGTCTTCCTGGAGACGGCCAGCACGATGGCCGGAGCGCGGCCCTGCTGCACGAACGCGCGGTAGAACTGGCCCTTGGCCTGCAGATTGATGGTGTGCTCGAACGCGCCCGAGACCACGTCGGCGCTGCCGCCCACCACGGCCTGCAGGGCCTTGGAGCCGCCCGCGAAGTCCGCAACCTTGACGTTCAGGCCTTCATCCTTGAAGAAACCCTTGAGCTCCGCGATGGACAGGGGCAGGTAGTAAATCAGCGCCTTGCCGCCTACCGCGATCGTGATGTCTTTCTTTTCCAGCTCCTGGGCGCGGCCGACGGACGGCAGCGACATGGCCAGCCCGGATGCGCCGGCCAGTTTGAGCATGTGGCGACGAGTCAGTGTCATGGGGATCCCCTTCTTGTTGTGTAGTCATAAAGTAAAGGCCTAATACTTATACTACTAAAACGAGGGGTACCGGGACGCGAGCGGCCAAATGACCGCCAGGGCGGTCGGGCCTAGGTGGCGCGCCGCTCCATCAGGGCCCAGGCGATGGTGCCGGGATCCACATATTCCAGTTCGCTGCCGGCGGGCACGCCGCGCGCCAGGCGGGTGACCTTCAAGCCCTGGCTGCCCAGCATTTCAGCCAGGTGATGGGCGGTGGTCTCGCCTTCGGCCGTGAAATTGGTGGCCAGGATCACTTCCTGGACCTGCCCGTCGCCGGCCCGCTCCAGCAGGCGGTCGAACTGCAGGGCGTCGGGCCCTATGCCCTCCAGCGGCGTCAACCGGCCCATCAGCACGTAATACAGGCCGCGGTAGCCGTGAGTGGCTTCGATCATGTTCTGGTCGGCGGGGGTCTCCACCACGCACAGCAAGGCGGGATCGCGGCGCGGGTTGGAACAGGTTTCGCAGACTTCCTGGACCGTGAAGCCGTTGCAGCGCCGGCAATGCCGCAGGGTCTGGGTGGCCTGCTCCAGCGCCCGGCTGAGCTGGTCCGCGCCCACCAGGTCGTGCTGCAGCAGGTGATAGGCCATGCGGCGGGCGCTGCGCTCGCCCACTCCGGGGAGGCGGCGCAGGGCCTGGATCAGAACCCGAAGCGGTTCGGGTTCGGCGATCTGCGGCTCGTTCATCAGAAGGGGAACTTCATGCCGGGAGGCAGGGGCAGGCCGGCGGTGACGCCCGCCATCTTTTCCTGCGAAGTGGCTTCGGCCTTGCGCTGGGCGTCATTGAAGGCGGCCGCGATCAGGTCCTCCAGCATGTCCTTGTCCTCTTCCAGCAGGCTGGGATCGATGGACACGCGGCGCACGTCGTGGCGACAGTTCATGACGACCTTGACCAGGCCGCCGCCCGAGACGCCCTCGACCTCGATCTCGGCCAGGGCCTCCTGCGCCTTCTTCATGTTTTCCTGCAT
>JAEWCK010000352.1 GCA_023390675.1 Pseudomonadota bacterium | reverse complement strand
GACGAGGTCGACGGCGGAGAAGCGCGAGGTCAGGTCATCGGTCACGCCGACCGCGACGCCGGCGCGACCGTCGTTGACGGCGACCAGCACGGCGACGCCGCTGCCGAGCTTCTTCTTCGCCTCGTCGACGAGCCCGCGAAGGTTCTTGGCGTCGAGTCCCTCGATCACCTGACCGACGAAGCCGACCCCCGCGACCTGCTCGGGCGCTGCATCATCGGCCTTGGCGGCACCGCCGCCGCCAAGCGCCAGCGCCTTCTTCGCCTCAGCGAGTTCGCGCTCAAGCTTGCGGCGTTCCTCGATCAGCGCGGCGACGCGAGCCGGAACCTCATCAGGTCGCGCCTTGAGCGCCGACGCAGCGGCCTTCAGCCGTTCCTCCTGCTCCGTCAGGAAAGCGCGCGCCGCCTCGCCGGTCAGCGCCTCGATGCGGCGGACGCCCGATGACACCGCGCCCTCGGAGACAATCTTGAACAGGCCGATGTCGCCGAGCGCTGCGACGTGGGTGCCGCCGCACAGCTCGACCGAATAGGTCTCGCCGTCCTTGCCGCCCATCGACAGCACGCGCACTTCCTCGCCGTACTTCTCGCCGAACAGCGCCATCGCACCGGCCTCGATCGCCGCGTCGGGCGTCATCAGCCGCGTCGTGACCTGGTCGTTCATGCGGATGTGCGCGTTGACGTCCAGCTCGATGGCCGAAATCTCCTTGGGCGTCAGCGCCTTGGGATGGCTGAAGTCGAAGCGCAGCCGATCCGGCGCGACCAGCGAGCCCTTCTGCGTGACGTGCGCGCCAAGGCGGCGGCGCAGCGCGGCGTGCAGCAGGTGCGTCGCCGAGTGGTTGGCGCGGACCTGGCGGCGGCGCGCCTCGTCGACCGACAGCTTGACCGCGTCGCCGACCTTGATTGTGCCCGTCTCGACCGTCGCGTGGTGAACGTGGATCTTGCCGAGCGGCTTCGACGTATCCGTCACAACCGCCAGCAGCCCGCCCTCGGTGCTGATGGTGCCGGCGTCGCCCATCTGGCCGCCCGACTCACCATAGAAAGGCGTCTGGTTGGTGACGATCGCCACCGTGTCGCCAGCTTGGGCGCTATCGACGCGCGCGCCGTCCTTGACGAGCGCGACCACCGAACCTTCGGCGTCGTGCGCGGAATAGCCGATGAAGTCGGTCGCGCCCTCGCTCTCGGCGATGTCGAACCACAGCGACGCGTCGCCCTTGTCGCCCGAGCCGGTCCAGGCGGCACGCGCCGCGCGCTTCTGCTCGGCCATCGCCGTGTCGAAGCCGGCGCGGTCGACCGTCATGCCCTGGCCGCGGAGCGCATCCTCGGTCAGGTCGTAGGGAAAGCCATAGGTGTCGTAGAGCTTGAACGCCGTCTCGCCCGGCAGCACGCCGCCCTCAGCCATGCCCGCAGTCGCTTCGTCGAGCAGGCGCAGCCCGTTGGCGAGCGTCTGGCGGAAGCGCGTCTCCTCCTGGAGCAGCGTCGCCTCGATCAGCGGCTGTGCGCGGACGAGCTCGGGATAGGCGGCGCCCATCTCGGCGACGAGGCTCGGCACCAGCCGGTGCATCAGCGGATCCTTCGCACCGAGCAGGTGCGCGTGGCGCATCGCGCGGCGCATGATGCGGCGGAGCACATAGCCGCGCCCTTCGTTGGCCGGCAGCACGCCGTCCGCGACGAGGAAGCCCGACGCGCGCAGGTGATCGGCGATCACGCGGTGGCTCGCCTGGTTCTCGCCGGTGGTCGAGGCGCCGGTGAGCGCGCCCGATTCGGCGATCAGCGCCTTGAACGTGTCGGTGTCGTAATTGTCATGGACGCCCTGGAGCACCGCGGCAATGCGCTCGAGCCCCATGCCGGTGTCGATGCTCGGCTTGGGCAGCTCGCCGATCTGAACGTCGTTCTCCTGCAGGAACTGCATGAAGACGAGGTTCCAGATCTCGACGAAGCGGTCGCCGTCCTCGTCGGGCGATCCCGGCGGGCCGCCGGGGATGTGCTCGCCATGATCGTAGAAGATTTCCGAGCACGGCCCGCACGGACCGTCCGAACCCATCGCCCAGAAATTGTCCTTGGTCGGGATGCGGATGATCTTGTGATCGGGAAGACCCGCGATCTTCTTCCACAGGTCGAACGCCTGGTCGTCGGTGTGATAGACGGTTGCGGTCAGCTTCTCCGGGGGCAGCCCCCACACTTTGGTGAGCAGCGTCCAGGCGTGATGGATCGCCTGCTCCTTGAAATAGTCGCCGAAGGAGAAATTCCCCAGCATCTCGAAGAAGGTGTGGTGGCGCGCGGTGTAGCCGACATTGTCGAGATCGTTGTGCTTGCCACCCGCGCGGACGCACTTCTGGCTGCTCGCCGCGGTCGAATAGGGGCGCGTCTCGAGGCCCGTGAATACGTTCTTGAACGGCACCATGCCCGCGTTGACGAACATCAGCGTCGGATCGTTGTGCGGCACCAGCGGGGCGCTGGGCACGCGGGCATGACCCTGGCTCTCGAAATAGTCGAGGAACGAACGGCGGATATCGTTGGTGGACGTCATAGCCGCGACTTAGGGGCGCATTAGGCTTCGCTCAAGCGAAACGACAGAATCGCTGTCGAACGCCGCTCAGGCGCAAAGCCCGGGCACGTCCGCCGCCGCGACAGTGCCGTTGTCGACAAACGACTGCGGGATCACCTTGAGCTGCTGCTGCGACACGAAATAGCTGCCCGGCCCTGCGCGATACAGCAGCAGCGAGCCGCAATAGGCGGCGAGCTTCGGATAGGTGCCCGTGACGCGATACAGCGTATAGGCGCCCGGATGCGCCGCGCCATCGGGATTGTTGCCCCAGCCGACCAGCGTAACGGTCCAGGTGCCCTGCCCTGGCGCGCCCGAATGGGTGCGCAGGCGCGTGCTGGTGTCCATCCATTCGTCGCGCGTGATCTCGGCGATCGGCTCCATCATCTTCATGCCGGCCGCAGCGTCGCCCTTGTCGATCGCGGCGAGATAGCGGTTCGCGAACGCCTTGGCGTCGGCATCGTCCGTCGCCGCCGGTTTCCAGTCCGCCGCGACGGGCTTGTAAGGGTCGGTGGCGGGATCGATGCACGCGAAATTCTGCTTGAATTCCTGCACGATCGGCTTGCCGTCGGGCGAAAAGCCGTTGCGATAGAAGAATTTGCCGAAGCGCACCGTGAGCGCGCCGCACCGCTGCTTCGCCATGCCCTTCAGCCGCTCCACCACCGCCGGCGTCTGGGTGGCATCGTGATCGCCGATCGTGGCGACATAGCCCTTGTCGCTCGTGGCGATCTGGATCGGGATTTCCTGCTGCGCGAGGGGCAGCGTGGCGATGGCGAGAGCGAGCAGCATGACGTCAGCCTAAGCGCGCGCCGTTGCCGGTCAAGCCCGTGCGATCAGCCCATCGGCGCGTCGATCGAGCGCGGCGGCTCGCTGAACCATTTCGGGCCCGCTTCAGTCATGTGGAAGCAGTCCTCCAGCCGCACGCCGAAGTTGCCGGGAATGTAGATTCCCGGCTCGTTCGAGAAGCACATGCCCGGCGCGAGCCTGGTCTTCTCGCCGCGGACGAGGTTGACCGGCTCGTGTCCGTCGAGGCCGATGCCGTGCCCGGTGCGGTGCGAAAGCCCCGGCAGCTTGTAGTCCGGCCCCCAGCCGACAGAGGCATAATAAGCGCGCACCGCATCATCGACGCTGCCCGCAGGCGCGCCCAGCTTCGCCGCCGCGAACGCGACCTGCTGGCCGTGCGCGACCTGGTCCCACACCTTGCGCTGCCCGGCCGAGGCCGCGCCGTGGACGAAGGTGCGCGACACGTCGGATTGATAGCCCTGCACCGCGCAGCCGCAATCCATCAGCACGATCTTGCCCTCGGCGACCGGCGACGGCGTTTTGGTGCCATGCGGATAGGCAGCGCCCTCCCCTACCAGCACGAGGCTGAACTCCGGATCGCCGCCGAGCTTGACCGTGGCGGCGTCCATCAGCGCAGCGATGTCGCGCTGGGTCATGCCCCTCTCGACGCGCGGATAGACGAAGCGATAGGCGGCGATGGTAATGTCGGTCGCGAGCTGCATAAGCGCGATCTCGGCGGGCGACTTGATCATCCGGCAGCCGCGCACCACCGGATTGGCCGAGACGGCGCGTAGCCCCGCTTTCTGCAATCCGTCGACCGCGAAGAAGCGGACGGTCTCCTCGATGCCGACCGGCCTGCCGGCGAGCTTCTTCTCGCGAAGATACCCTGCCACCAGCGCAAGCGGATCCTCATCCTCCTGCCACACGCGGACCTCGGCCGGAATCGCCAGCGTCTCGCGGGTGCGCGGCTCCTCGAAGAACGGCGTAACGATCAGCGGATCGCCTTCGACCGGGAGCACGGCGGCAGTGAGCCGCTCGCTGCGGCCCCAGCGGACCCCGGTGAAATAGACCAGCGACGCGCCCGGCTCGATCAACACTGCGCCGAGGCCGTTCGCACGCATCAGTTCCTGCGCGCGCTCGAAGCGCCGGCGGCGTTCGGCCGCATCGATCGGCTGCGCGCTTTTGGTCATGTCCTGCAGCGCGGAAAGATCGGGCTCGGCGGCGCGGACCGCGGCCGGGATCGAAAGCAGCGGGAGGCTCGCGGCGGCGCCGATCAACTGGCGGCGCGTGAGGTCGAACATGGGCTTCTCCCGCGAAATCAGTGGACGATCTGCGATAGGGTCCTTGACCCGGCCGCCGCAATCCCCTTCCCTGCCGCAAAATATCGACAAGGGGATTCCGGGTGGGCAAGCGACTGACATGGTTCATTCTGGCGGCGCTGCTGCTCGGCGGCGTGGTCGGCTATGCGCTCAATCTGGCGTGGAGCGGCACGCCCGCGGGCGCCAAAATGCTGGCCGATGCGGGCTATTATCTCGACATCCCCACCCAGATGTTCCTCCATCTGATCAAGATGATCATCGCCCCGCTGGTCGTCTCGACGCTGGTGGTCGGCATTGCGCACATGGGCGGAGGCGGCGCGATCGGGCGCGTCGGATTGAAGGCGTTCGGCTGGTTCGTCTCCGCGAGCCTCGTCTCGCTCACGCTCGGCCTGATCCTCGTCAACCTGCTCCACCCGGGCACCGGACTCGATCTGCCGCTCCCTGCGGCGAGCGAGAAGGTCGGCGTCGAGCCGTTCGACGTCGCCAAGTTCTTCATCCACATCATCCCGACCAGCGGCGTGGACGCGATGGCGACCAACGACATCCTCCAGCTCGTGATCTTCTCGCTGTTCTTCGGCGTCGGCCTCGCCGCGGTGGGCGAGAAAGGCGCGCCGCTGGTGCGCGGGCTCGAATCGCTCGTCGCGGTGATGCTGACCGTGACGGGCTACGTCATGCTCTTCGCTCCCGTCGCGGTGTTCTGCGCGGTGGCCAAGGCGCTGGCGACGCAGGGGATCGGCGTGGTCGGCGACCTCGCCTTCTTCATGGGCAGCTTCTACCTCGGGCTGTTCGTGCTCTGGGCGGTGCTGCTCGGCGCGTGCTTCCTCGTCGTCGGCCCGCGCACCGGCACGCTGCTGCGCTATCTGCGCGATCCGATCCTGCTCGGCTTCTCGACCGCCTCATCCGAGGCCGCGTTCCCGCGCACATTGGACGCGCTCGACCGCTTCGGCGTGCCGCCCAAGATCGCGAGCTTCGTGCTGCCGCTCGGCTATTCGTTCAATCTCGACGGCTCGATGATGTACATGACCTTCGCGTCGATCTTCATCGCGCAGGCTTACGGCATCCATCTCGACTGGGGGACGATGATCCAGATGCTGCTGATCCTGATGATCACCAGCAAAGGCATCGCCGGCGTGCCGCGCGCCAGCCTCGTGGTGATCACCGGCACGCTCAGCCACTTCAACATCCCCGAGGCGGGCGTGCTGCTGATCCTCGCGGTCGATCACTTCCTCGACATGGGCCGGACGGCGACCAACGTAATCGGCAATGCAGTGGCGAGCACCGTGGTGGCGCGCTGGGAGGGGCAGCTCGACGCGCCCGAGGTCGCCGAGCCCGCGGTCAAGCCGGTGGGCGCGGTGCCGGGCGACGAGGACAGCTTCGAGGACTACGCCAAGCCTCAGGCATAGGCATAGGACCCGCCCTTCGCGAGCGCGGTCTGATAGGCGGGGCGGGCGTGGATCTTCTCGAGCCACGCGGCGATGTGCGGGCGGCCATCGGTCGCGGCGGCGCGGGCGACGGCGGCTTCCAAGGGGAAGCTCATCATCACGTCGGCGGCGGTGATCGCATCGCCCGCGAACCAGGGGCGCTGTGCCAGCTCGGATTCGACATAATCGAGATGGACAAGGATCATCGGCTGGAACTTCTTCTGCGCGATCCCGCCGAGCAGGGGCACGCGGCTGAGCACCAGGCTGGTGAACAAGGGCGGCATCAGCGAGCCCTCGGCATAATGGAGGAAGTGCCGCCAGCGCAGCGCATCGTCGCGGTGCGCGGGCGGGCCGAAGCGGCCGTCGGCGAGCTCGACCAGATATTCGACGATCGCGCCGGTCTCGGCGACGACGCGGCCATCGCGCTCGATCACCGGCGACTTGCCGAGCGGATGGACGCGCTTCAATTCGGGCGGGGCGAGCATCGTCGCCTTGTTCCGCTCGTAGCGCCTGATCTCATACGGGAGCTCGAGCTCCTCGAGCAGCCAGAGGACGCGCTGCGAACGGCTGTTCTCGAGATGGTGGACAGTGATCGTCATGCGCGCGCTCCTGCGGTGGCGGTCCAGATCCATGCGGCCGCCGGGAAGGTCACGGCGCCGTCGCGGACATGCCCGGCCAAAGCGGCGCGGAGCGAGGCGCGCATCGCCGCCCGGCGATCGGGCGCGGCGTCATGCATGGCGCGCGCGGCGGGGCCGATCCGCGAGAAGAAGCCGAGCGCATCCTCGACCGGGTCCGCGCCCTCACCGGCGACATAAGTGAAGTCGACCGGAGTCGGCATGGCATCGACCCAGCCCGCACGCTCCAGCAT
>JAEWCK010000341.1 GCA_023390675.1 Pseudomonadota bacterium | reverse complement strand
CCGCCGGGCCATGCTCGTTAATCCCCGGAAAGGGCGAGCTGGCAACCTCGATGCCGACATGCACCGCGTCGACATATTGCGCGGCTTCCTCGTTGGACCACGCGCGCTCGAAGCTCTCGGGCAGGTCGCCCAGGCGCAGCAGATATTCGGCTTCGGCCGCGGCGAACCCCCGCGCGAAGACCGGCATTTGCGGTCCGTCCCCCTCGCTCGCGTCGACAACGCTGTCCGCGAAGATCGGCCCGGCGAGGCGGTTGCTGCCATAGGTCTCGACCAGCGGATCGGGAATCTTCCCTACCTTCCAGCCCGCGATGCGGTCGCCGAACAGCGCGATAGCGCGCTCCTGAATGCCGTACGCTTCCTCGAGCGAGCCCGGAAGCTCGCCCGGGTAATCCGGCAGCGCGCCGCCGGCCTGACGCGCAGTCACGAACGCACGCGCGATCGCCTCAGCCGGTTCCCGTCCTTCGATCAACACAATGTCCTTCTTGCCCTTTGCCGGAGATTCACATGCCCGCCGCCGGCGATCCGCGATGCGGATACCGTGCCGGAACCGGAATGCCCCGGCACCGCCCAGCCCCGGCGAACCACTCGCCTCCGGGCGGTCCAAGGGCTCCGCGACGGCGCGGCTGCAATCAGGTGCTCCGGCGATCTCGACGGGTTTGCGCGATCTCCCTCTCCGATGCCTTCGCCCCGTCTTGCGCAGGTCCGATGGCTTGGCTCAGGATGCTACCGGTGTCACGCGCCCGCGTCAACGCGGCTCGCGCAATCGGATCGGATTGGCGTCGGGGACCGTCAGTGCGCCACAGAGGTGACGCAGATACTGCGCGTGCCCGGGCATCGCCTCGGCCGCCTCCGCCGCGAGCGCGCGAACCTCGGCGAGCCGCGCGCGGGCCTGCGCGGTGTCGCGCTCGTCGGCGAGCGGATCGTGACGCTCGGGCCAGTTCAATTGCCCGACATGCACCGCGAGCCAGCTCGCATTCTGGAACAGCTCGAAGCCGGGCGACACCAGCCGTCCGCCTTTCCGGAAATGCGCGATCCGCCACGCCAGCTCCTCGGGCACTTCCATCGCCGCGCATTCGCGCCACAGCGGCGAATCGTCGCGCTCGGTCAGATGGTAATGGAGGATCAGGAAGTCGCGGATACGCGCATATTCCTCCCCGGTGAGCCGGTTGAACTCATCCGCGAGCAACGGATCGAAGTCGCGATCTGGCCAGAGCGCGAGCAGTCGGGTGATCGCGGTCTGGACGAGGTGGAGGCTTGTCGATTCGAGCGGCTCCATGAATCCCGCGGCCAGCCCCAGCGCGACGCAATTCTTCGCCCAGAACAAGACGCGCCGCCCCGCGATGAAGCGCAATCGGCGCGGATCGCCGAGCGGCTCGCCATCGAGATTGGCGAGCAGCACCGCCGCCGCCTCGTCGTCCGAGATGTGGCGGCTGCAATAGACGTGGCCGTTGCCGATGCGATGCTGGAGCGGGATGCGCCACTGCCAGCCCGCCGCGTGCGCGGTCGAACGCGTATAGGGCGTGAACTGTCCGGCCGGTGCGCAGGGCACCGCCACCGCGCGGTCGCACGGCAGCCAGCGCGTCCAGTCCTCGTAGCCGACGCCCAGCGCCTTGCCGATCAGCAGCGCGCGGAACCCCGAGCAGTCGACGAACAGATCGGCCTCGATCTCGCGCCCGTCGGCAAGCACCAGCCGCGCGATCCGCCCGGTCGCCGCATCGAGCTCGGCGTGCGCGACCGTCCCCTCGGTGCGCGTAACGCCCCGCGCCTCGGCATAGCGGCGCAGGAACTGGCCATAGAGACTTGCATCGAAATGATAGGCATAGTCGAAGGTCGACTGGATCTGCTGCGGATCCTGCGATGGCGGCGCGAAGCGCTCCCGCGCGGCCATCGCCCAAGCCATCGAATAATCATCCAGCGGCGCGACATCGCCGCTGCGCCCGCGCTCGCGCAGCCAGAACTGGTGGAAGGGCACACCGTCGAACTCGACGCCGATTCGGCCGAAGGGGTGGAAGTAGCGATGCCCCACCTTCGCCCAGTCGACGAACTCGACGCCGAGCTTGAAACTGCCATGCGTCGCGCGAAGGAACTCGCTTTCGTCCACGCCGAGCGTCTGGTTGAACAGCTTGATGGGCGGGATCGTCGCCTCGCCGACGCCGACGATGCCGATCTCCTCCGATTCGACCAGCTCGACGCGGCACCCGCCGCGCAACGTCTTGGCGAGCATCGCCGCGGTCATCCACCCCGCCGAGCCGCCGCCCACGATCGCGACGCGCCTGATGTTCCGGCTTTCCAAGCCTCTCTCCCCTTTGTGCCCCGCACGCGACTATGCCTCGACGGAAACGAGACGGACATAGTTTTTGAATTGCCACCGGTGTCAGTCGGTGACATGGATTAGCAAAATATAAGAACCGGGCGTCCTGCCCGCATCAGAGAGGCTGTCATGATCCGCATTTCGGGTACGCGTTTCCTCGCGAGCACCGCACTGGCGCTGTGCGCAACCTTCCCCGCTTTTGCCCAGACGGGCGACGGGCTGCTCTTCCGCGCCTCGGGCGACAATGGCGGCACCGCCGAACGCGCCCAAGGCGATGCCATCCCCAATTTCCAGAGCAAGGTGACGACCACGCCCGATGGCGCGATCGGCGGCGCCTTCCGCTGGGAAGATGACGGCTATCTCGCCTGGACCGCGCCGGGCAATATCCAGGCGCAGCGCGGCACGCTTTCCTTCTTCTGGCGCGCGCGCCAGCCGGTCGGCGAAGCCCCCTTCGCGATCTTCCGCGTCGGCTTCGCCGATCATACCAGCTGGGACATGGCGTTCCTCCGGATCGACTGGAACGGTCACGGCTTCGACGCCTTCGTGACCGACAACAACCTCGCGCGCGAACGCGTCTCGTTCAAAATGCCGGAGCTGCCCGCCGCGAACGCGTGGCATCACATCGCCTTCGCTTGGGACGAAGGCGTCGGCGTGCGTCTTTATGTCGACGGCAAAGAAGCTGCGCGCAAGGACGGCAAGGCCGATCTCGATTCGGGGCTCGACCAGTTCGGCCTCGCCGGCCGCATCATCGCGCCGCATCAGGTGCAGAGCCGCTACAGCTTCATGCGCGGCAGCGATGTCGACGAGATCCGCATCTACGATCGCATGCTCGACAGCGCCGGCATCGCTGCGCTCGCCGCGAAGAGCGAGCCCGCCGCTTCCCCCGCCCCGGATGCATCGGACAAGCGCGCCGAATGGCTCCATCGCTATGGCTGGGACCGCGCCTCGCCGCCGGTGCTCGACGACAAGGCCACCACCATCCGCAAGGTCGAGTTCGCCGACACGAAGGACCTGAAGGAATGGATGTGGAAGGGCGTCGACGGCATTCCCGAGACGACCTGGCCGGGCGTTTACAACCGCTCGAAGCTCCCCGGCCGCGACGATTATTTCGAGCTGCCCGACTGGAACGTCTACACCGAGGGCGGCAAAACCTACACGCTCACCGTCCCCGCGAACGAGCGGGTGAACCGCGTCGAGATCCGCGGCGCGGCCTATGGCACGCTCGACTATGCGGATGACGGCAAGGGCTTCCGCACGCTAGCCACGCGGCCGCAAGGCGTGGTCCGCAGCGTCGAGAGCTTCGCGGCCCAGACCGGCGGCACACTGCGCTTCGTCAACAAGATGCAGGAGCAGCCGATCCAGGAGATCTGGGCCTATGACGTGCGCGAGGGCAAGGAGCCCCTGGGCTCGTTCAAGCTCAGCTACACGGTCAATTCGCGCGCCGCTCCGAATCTCGCCGCGCTCGACGCGCTCAATCGCTTCATCGCCGGCCGCTATGCGCCCGACGCGCGCAATACGGTGATCGGCATCCCGCCGGGCGCGGGGGGGGCCGCGCCCGGC
>JAEWCK010000329.1 GCA_023390675.1 Pseudomonadota bacterium | reverse complement strand
TCTGCGCTGGGGGCGCAGCTACGAAGGCTATGCGTCCGACCCGAAGCTCGTCGCCGATTATGCGACGGCGATGGTGCTCGGGCTGCAGGGACCGCTCGTCGCCGGGCGTTCGGTCGACGGCACGCATGTCGCCGCGACCGCGAAACATTTCCTCGCCGACGGCGGCACCTTCGAGGGCAAGGATCAGGGCGACGCCCGGATCGGCGAGGAGGAGCTGATCGCGAAGCACGCGCAGGGCTATCCCGCCGCGATCGACGCCGGCGCGCTGACCGTGATGGCGAGCTTTTCGAGCTGGAACGGGGTCAAGAACCACGGCAACAAGGGGCTGCTCACCGACGCGCTCAAGGGCCGCATGGGCTTTCAGGGCTTCGTCGTCGGCGACTGGAACGCCCACGGCCAGCTCCCCGGCTGCACCGCCACCGACTGCCCTCAGACCTTCAACGCCGGGCTCGACATGGCAATGGCGCCCGACAGCTGGAAGGGCATGTTCGAAAGCACGCTCGCGCACGCCAGGGACGGCACGATCCCGATGTCGCGCATCGACGATGCGGTGCGCCGCATTCTGCGCGTCAAGATGAGGCTCGGGCTGTTCGATCCCGCGCGCCCGATCGAGGGGCAGCAGGGCGTGCTCGGCAATGCCGGGCATCGCGCGATCGCGCGCGAGGCCGTGGCCAAATCGCTCGTGCTCCTCAAGAATGACGGCGTGCTGCCGGTCAAGGCGAGCGCCAGCATCCTCGTCACCGGCCCCGGCGCCGATTCGATCGGAATGCAGACCGGCGGCTGGACCCTGAGCTGGCAAGGCGACGGCAACGGCAACGATCTGTTCCCCAACGCCCAATCGATCTTCACGGGGCTCAAGCACGCCGTCGAGGCGGGCGGCGGCACCGCGTCCTGGTCCGCCGACGGCAGCTTCACGGCGCACCCCGACGTCGCGATCGTCGTGTTCGGCGAGCAGCCTTATGCCGAGATGCGCGGCGACGTCCGCACGCTCGAATTCCAGCCCGGCGACAAGCAGGCGCTGGCGCTGCTCAAGAAATTGAAGGCCGCAGGCATTCCCGTGGTCTCGGTCTTCCTCTCCGGCCGCCCGCTCTGGGTGAACCCCGAGCTCAATGCCTCCGACGCATTCGTCGCAGCCTGGCTGCCCGGGAGCGAAGGCGGCGGCATCGCCGACGTGCTGATCGGGGATGCGAACGGCAAGCCGCGCAGCGATTTCGCGGGGCGGCTGTCGTACAGCTGGCCCAGGACCGCGGGCCAGTTCGCGCTCAACAAGGGCAAGCCCGGCTACGATCCGCTCTTCGCGCTCGGCTATGGGCTCAGCTATGCGCACCCCGGCAGCGTGCCAGCGCTCAGCGAGGATGCCGGCGTCGATGCCTCGCTCGCCAACACCAGCATCTATTTCGCCAAGGGGGCCACGCCCGCGCCCTGGTCTTTCGCCGCCAATCCGGCGGTGACGCGCAAGACCGTCGAGGGCCCGGCGACGCAGGAAGGCGCGCAGCAGCTGAGCTGGAGCGGCCCGGGCAAGCTCAGCATCGCCGGCGGCGACATCGCGCTCGCGCGCGAAGCGAATGCCGATCTCTCGCTCCAGATCAGCTACCGGCTCGATCGCGCCGCCGGAGGCCCCGTGCGGCTGAGCATGGCGGGCGGCGCGAACACCGGCGCGATCGATGCGACCGGCCTGTTCACCGGGCAGACCGGCACGTGGCGCACCGCCAGGATCCTGCTCAAATGCTTCGCCGCGAACGGTGTCGACCTGAGCAAGGTCACCGATCCCTTCGTCGTGGAGGCGAATGCGCCGCTGAGCTTCAGCGTGGCGGACGTCAGGATCGTCTCGGACCCCAACAACTCGACCTGTCCGGGCCCGAAGCAGTGATCCGCTGGCTCGTCGAGGGCGGGCGGATCGAGACTGTCGAGATCGTACGCGGAGGCTTCCGCGCGCAATTCCTGACGCTGGGCGCGTCGCTACGCAGGCTCGACGTGCCGGGCCGCGAGGGGCCGGCGAACGTGGTGCTCGGCTATCGCGAAATCGACGAATATCGCGGCCATCCGCGCTTCTACGGCGCCGTCGCCGGGCGCTACGCCAATCGCATCGGCGGCGCGCGCTTCGCGCTCGACGGTGTCGAGCATGTCCTCGCCGCCAATGACGGCACGAACAGCCTCCATTCGGGCCCGCTCGGCTTCGACCAGCAATTCTGGGAAGTCGTCGCGCATGATGCCCACGCGGTAACGTTCGCGCATCGCAGCCCGGCCGGGTTCAACGGCTTTCCCGGCAACCTCGACGTCCGCGTCCGCTACGCGCTCGAGGAGGACGGGCTCGCGATCGGCTTCACCGCGACCACCGACGCGCCGACAATCGTCAACCTGACGCACCACGGCTATTTCAACCTCGCCGGCGAAGCGAGCGGCAGATCGATCCTCGACCACTGGCTGCAGATCCCGGCGAGCCGCATGACCCCGACCGATGCGCATCTGATCCCCACCGGCGACTATCGCGACGTCACCGGCACGCCGTTCGATTTCCGCGCGCCCAGGCCCGTCGGCCGCGACATCGGCGCAGACGATGCGCAACTCGAGCTCGGCCGCGGCTACGACCATAATTTCGTGCTCGACGATGCTACGAAGGCGCTGCGCCGCGTTGCGACCTTGTTCGATCCCCCCTCGGGCCGGGCGATGGACCTGCACTCGACCGAGCCCGGACTCCAATTCTATTCGGGCAACCACCTCGCGAACGGCGCGCCCGGCACCAGCGGCCGCACCTATGCCGCGCGCGACGGGCTCTGCCTCGAACCGCAGAAATTCCCGGACAGCCCCAACAGGCCGCAATTCCCGAGCGCCCGCCTCGATCCGGGCGAGACCTATCGCCACGATATGGCGCTGCGCTTCAGAATGGCGGACAGCGTCGAGGCGGCGTTCGCAACCTGACTCCATTCCCTTCCAAGGAAGGGAAGTGAGCTACAAAGTCGGCTTGCCGTCCACGCGACGCGGGATTCCCGCGTCGCCATCGCGCAACTCGGCCGGGAGCAGCGCAGCGGGCAGGTCCTGATACGCCACCGGTCGCAGGAATCGATCGATCGCCAGCGTTCCAACCGACGTGCTCCGCCCGTCCGACGTCGCCGGATAAGGCCCGCCATGCACCTGCGCGTCGGTCACCTCCACCCCCGTCGGCCAGCCATTGGCGAGGATGCGCCCGGCAAGCCGCTCGACGATCGGCAGCAGCTTCGCCGCCAGCCCGGTGTCGCCTTCGTCGAGGTGCAGCGTCGCGGTGAGCTGGCCTTCGAGCAGCGCCACAACCTTCAGCATCTCGTCGAGATCCGCGCAGCGGACGAGCAGCGAGGAAGCGCCGAACACTTCCTCGGCATGGCTCGGATCGGCGATGAAGTCCGCACCCGTCATCGTGAACAGCGAGGCGCGGCCGCAAGTCGGGCCGCCGGGCTCCTGGCCCTGCGCGAGCTGCTTGAGCGCAGGCGCCGAGGCCCAGCGCGCGACGCCGCTCTCATACGCCTTGTGGATTCCCGGCGTCAGCATCACTTGCGCCGGCGCGCCGGTCATCGCCTCGCTCGCCGCGGTGACGAAACGATCGAGATCGGGGCCTTCGAGCGCGAGCACGAGCCCGGGATTGGTGCAGAACTGCCCCGCGCCCAGCGTAACGCTCGCCACATAAGCCGCGCCCAGCGCCTCGGCGCGCGCCTTGAGCGCCGCGGGCAGCAGGAAAACCGGATTGATGCTGCTCATCTCGGCATAGACCGGGATAGGCACCGGGCGGTTGGCGGCGAGCTTCATCAGCTGGGTGCCGCCGCCGCGCGAGCCGGTGAAGCCCACCGCCTTGATCCGGGGATCGGTGACCAAAGCCGCGCCCACCGAATTGCCCGGGCCGTTGATCAGCGAGAAGACGCCTTCGGGCATGCCGGTCTTCTCCGCCGCGCGGAAGATCGCGCCGGCGACCAGTTCGGCGGTGCCCGGATGCGCCGAGTGGCCCTTGACGATCACCGGACAGCCCGCCGCGAGCGCCGCGGCGGTGTCGCCGCCCGCGACCGAGAATGCCAGCGGGAAATTGGATGCGCCGAACACCGTCACCGGCCCCAGCGGGACCATGCGCAGGCGAAGGTCGGGCTTGGGCGCGGGCTGGCGATCGGGGATCGCATGATCGATCCGCGCGCGCAGATATTCGCCGAGGCGCAGCTCCTTCGCGAACAGCCGCAACTGGCCCGAGGTGCGTCCACGCTCACCATTGAGCCGCGCGGCGGGCAGCCCGCTCTCCTGCATCGCGCGCTCGGTCAGCGTTTCGCCCAGCGCGTCGATCTCGTCGGCGATTGCCTCGAGGAACGCGGCGCGCTGCTCCCGCGGCAAGTTTGCATAGATCGGGAAGGCAGCCTCGGCTGCGGCGCACGCGGTCTCGACGTCCTCGGTGGTCGCGACGCTGAAGCTCGGCTCGATCTCGGCGCCGGTCGCCGCGGCCACGGCCTTGAAGCCCGGCCCGTCGCGACGCACGCGATTCGATGCAATGAACAATTCGCCGGTCAGCGCCATGCCTGCTCTCCCGTGTCGTGCCAAAAAGTTAGCGGTAACAATGCGCGCGATCTAGGGCTCCAGAGGGCGCGATTCAATCCCGGCGCGGTCCGATTCAATGCCGCAGCGATGCAATTCGACCGGATCAGCAGACGATCCGCCGCTTGCCGCTCCTCGGCGCCGGCGCGCGCGCTTCCATCGTGTCGGTGAAGCCGCGCTCGACCAGGGTGGCCATCGCGTCGTGCGCACGCTCGGCGTCCTGCGCCTCGATCGCGTCGAGCACCGCGAGGTGCACCGGAAGCGCGTCGAGCGGCGAAGGCAGGCGGTGCTGCTTGAAAGCCGTGGTCAGCGCGATCGCCGCGGCGACGCCGCTGGTCAGCGAGACGATGAAATCGTTGCCCGAGGCCTCGAGCAGCGCCGAGTGGAACGCCTCGTCGCAGTGCCGGCCCTCTTCCGAATCGAAGCCATGCTCGGCGACGCCTTCGAGCCCCTCCTTCATCCGCCGCAGCTGCTCGTCGCTGCGCCGCATCGCCGCGAGCCGCGCGGCGTCGGGCTCGACGATCCGGCGGAGCTCGAACAGGCTCTCTATCAGACGTTCGTCGGGCTCGCTGGTGAAGATCCACCCGAGCACGTCGGGATCGAGCAGATGCCATTCGCTGCGCGGGCTTACCTGCGTGCCGATCTTGGGGCGCGAGTGGACCAGGCCCTTGGCCGCAAGGATGCGGATCGCCTCGCGATAGGCGGTGCGCGAGACCTTGAACTGCTCGCTCGCCGCGATCTCGCCTTCGAGGATCTCGCCCGACTTGAGCACGCCCGAGACGATGCGGATGCCCAGTTCGCGCGCCACGGTGCCGTGCAGGCGCAGCGAGCGCGGCCGAGGCGCGCGCTTGCGGCTCCGCTTGGGCGTCGATGGCGGCTGGGAAAGGGTGGTGCGCATCGGGCTCCCGGGCTGCCGAGCGATCGTGGCGGAGACGGAGGGATTCGAACC
>JAEWCK010000296.1 GCA_023390675.1 Pseudomonadota bacterium | reverse complement strand
CCGTATCCGGTGAAGATGGAGCCGAACCTGGTCGTCGAGTTCTACAGCCGCTGACGCCAGGGTTTAGCGCCAGCTAAATCCGGCATTGGTCAGCGGCGCGGCCGGCGCCGCTCCAAGCGACGACCGACGACCGACGACCGACGATCGACGACCGACGACCGACGACGCGGCTCTGCCGCGGCGCCATCCTGCAAGAGGGCGGTTCTCCGGGGCCGCCCTTTTTCGTTGCGGCCCACAAAACTACCCATTGTGGCATAAATCGCGCTTGTTCCGTCGCTTGCACCAATTGTCTCGTATATATTTCAATCCATCGTCACTCAGGCGCACGTCGTCAGCCGGCACGATCCCGTGGGATCGATTCCGGCGCAGCGGCCGCGCGCGTGCGAGGCGGACGGCAGCGACGTCGGCTTCTCCGGCCCGCCACCGGTTTGTGGAAGTCCGGGGGGACGCGAGCATTGAGCCTGACACATAGGGATGCGGCAGCCGATCATCCGGCCGTGGCTTTGCTGCTCGAGCGGCTGGAGGCGTCGGGCGTGGCGACGGTCGCGCGCTGCCCCTTGCCCGCCAGCCGCGACGCTCAATGCTATTGGAACGTCTAGGACCAGGTCCGCTCGCACGGCGGCGATTGCCGGTACGGCTGGATGCTGATCGAGATCCCGGGCGTCGCGCTGCTCGGCTGGCACCATGCGGTCTGGCAGTCGCCCCAAGACGCGCTTTCCGACATCTCGCCGCACCCGATCACAGGCATGGCGATCGGCGCCACGACCTTCGCGCTCGATTCGAACCAGCATTATTCGCTCGATTGGCCGCCGATCATGCCCCAGATTTTCGAGCCGCTCGCACGCTCCGAGACGCTCGCCGCGTTCACCGCCGACGAAGCCGAGGTCCATGCGCTGCGGGCCCGCTACCGCGACAGCCAGCGCGTTATCGCTTCGGCGACGTGCTTCCCGGGCCCGGACGAGATCGTCGTCCGCGTCGAGACCACCAAGGATCTCGAGGACCTGAAGCGCGTCGAACGGCGCTTCCTGCCGCTGATCCGCGCCGCGAGGCGAGGCGCGACGCGTTCATCCCTGCCCTGATCGCATTGCAGCGTTCGGCGCGCGACGATTTATCCGGCCCGCTTTTTCATGACGCCGGATCCGGTCGGGATGCCGGCGCTCCAGATCTGGTCGACCCCTGTAGAAAGCGTAACGCAATGACCGATGGATTGAACGCAGGCGAGTGGCGCCAGTTCGGCGCAGCCACGGCACCGGCGACAAGCAGCCCTTCGCACCGCGCTAACGCTCCCGCCCATTCGGACCCGCTGCATCTCAAGAGCCGTCCGGCCGGACTCGCCAAGGAACGCGAGCGCGCGGCCGAGATCGTCAGCGCGTCGAAGGGAGTCGTGGCCGGGGCGTTCGAGGACCTGCGCTTCGGGCGCAAGCTCAATGTCGGCGATCTCGAGCCCGTCGTCCTCGCCATCTCCTCGTCGGTGACGCGAAACGCCACGGCGCTGCCCAGCGTCACGCGGATGAAGGAGCGCCACGAATACACCTATCTCCATTCGATCGCGGTGTGCGGGCTGATGGTCGGCCTTGCGCGCGAGCTCCAGCTCGGTGCCGCGCTTACGATGGACATCGGGCTCGCCGGGCTGCTCCACGATGTCGGCAAGGTTCGCGTGCCGCTCGCGCTGCTCGACAAGCCCGGTCCGCTCGATCTCGAGGAATATGCGACCGTGCAGCAGCATACGTTGCGGGGGCACGAGCTGCTCTGCGACGCCGGCATCGAATCGGAGATCGTGCTCGACGTGTGCCTGCATCACCACGAGCGTCCGGACGGCAAGGGCTATCCCTCCGGCATCTCGGCGCAAACGCTCGGTGTCCATGCGCGCATGGGCGCGGTCTGCGACGTCTATGACGCAGTCACGTCGACGCGCTCGTACAAGGAGCGCTGGTCACCGGGTGCGGCGCTCGAATGGATGGCGGGCGCACAGGGTCAGTTCGACGCGCGCGTGCTCCGGGCGTTTCGCGAGATGATCTCGATTTTCCCGGTCGGCGCGCTCGTCCGGCTCGAAAGCCAGAATCTCGCGGTTGTGCTCAACGACCGCGCGGACGACCCTTCCTATCCCGATGTCTGCCGCTTCCACTGCACCCGGACCGCCCAGCCGCTTCCTCCCGAGGTCGTGGGGACGCGCGCCGATCCGATCGTCGGGATCGAGCTCGCGTCGCGCTGGGGGCTGAAGGATTGGGAGGCCCGCCGGGCTGAGATATTGCGCGCATTCGGCGGCTTCTGAGCACCAGGAGCCGCCTTCGCTTCGCCTACCGTCCGCGCGCTTCAAGCGAACCTGTCCCTCCGCGCCGTTCCGCGCGATCTATTCGGTCAGGTGCATCGTCGCGCGCAGGAACTTGTCGATCCTGTCGAGCATCTCGGTGCGGACCGCGCTGTCGTCGAGCTGGTGGTCGAGACCCTTATATTCGACCAGCTCGACCTGCTTCCCCGCCGAGCGCAGCCTCGACGCCATCAGCTCCGACTGGCCGATCGCGACGTTCAGGTCCTTGTCGCCGTGAAAGAGCAGCACCGGCGCCTTGTTGCGGTCGGCGTGCTGCGCCGGCGACGCCTCTTGCTGAAGCGCGTTGTTCCCGACGATGTCCTTCACCTGGCCGTCGCTCGACGTATCCTTCAGATCGTCGGCAAGTCGGTCGAGGTCGGTCACCGGGGCCACCGCCGCGATCGCCTTGAACAGATCGGGGTCGAGCACGC
>JAEWCK010000224.1 GCA_023390675.1 Pseudomonadota bacterium | reverse complement strand
GTGCTGGTGGCGGCGGGCTCTCCACCGGGGCCGGGCGCGGCCGGGCGCCATGGCCGGCGCGGACCCGGGCTGGTCACCTGGCCCGCGCACTCGCCGGCCGAGGCGATTCGCGGATTGCGCGCGGGGGCGCATGCATTGTTCGTCTCGCCGGTGTTTCCGACGCGCTCGCACCCCGGCGCGCGGGCGCTGGGGCGCGTACGGCTGGGCCTGCTGATTCGCGGGATCGACGTGCCGGTGATCGCGCTCGGCGGGATGGACGCCCGGCGCGGGGCGTCGCTACGCGCGCTCGGGGTTCATGGCTGGGCGGCTATCGACGCGTGGGTGAACGGTTCGGGCTAGCCGCGCGAGATCCCGGCTTTCGCCGGGATGACGGCTCCGCCGTCAGAAGCGGAAGGCAGTGCCCACATAGACCGCCTGGCTCTCGCGGCGATCGTCGGTGATCTTGGGCAGGCGATCCTGCTCGCTGCGGTAGCGCACGCCCGCGGTCACATCGAGGTTGCGCGTCAGCGAATAGCTGCCCGCTACGTCGATCGAGTAGCTCGGCTTGTCGCCGATCAGGATCGGCGTGCTGGCGAGCGGACGATCTGCATTGGCCTGGACGCGGCCGCTGACCCGCTTGCCGGTATAGCTGACGCCGACATCGGCGCGCTCGCGGCTGCCCGGCAGGGTGGCGAGATCGACGCGAGTGAGGTCGCCCGAGACGGCGAAGCGCTTCCAGCCGACCGACACGCCGAGATTATAGGCGATCGGCGCGAGGCTGAGCGAAGCGGGCTGCGCGCTGGCGACCTGCGTGCCCTGCGCGCCGCGAGTCGAGCGCGCGCGCACCGCGACGGTGACTGTGCGGCTGCCGCGGCGCGACTCGGAGGGCGTGAAGCGGAAGCCGGCCTCGGGCAGGCCCGAGCGCGCGAGAATCGCAGCGAGCTTGGGATCGGCGGCGGCCGGCGTGAAGGTGCCCAGCCCCGCGCGCATCGGCGCAGAACGCCTGACATTCGCGTGGTCGCCGCGCGTCTCCTGCGCCTGAAGCGCAGGCGCGAGCAGGGCCGCGGCGGCGCACAGCGCCCCCAAGCCCAGTCCCGTCGTCAAGCGCGTCATCTGCATTCGCATGCTTCCCTAGATGGGATGGCCTACCATGATTCGGAACCTTGGTTCCACCGGTGGCATAAATTTCGTGCGACTGTTGCTCCAGACCCACAGAATCGCATGGCCGCACCGCCGCCATCGCGCCTTGCTCCCGCCACACGAGCCCCTATAGATGCTGCCTTCCGAAGTTCTTTCCCCGGTAGGAATGTGTCGATGAATCGTCTGTTGCGCGCCGCGATCCTGGGATCGCTCGTCCTCTCGACTGCCGCCTGCGGCGGGAAGGGACGCCCCGAGGCGGATCTCGCCGCATCGAAAGTGACGACGATCGGCGTCAATTCCTATCTTTGGCGCGCGAGCCTCGACACGCTGAGCTTCATGCCTTTGCTCCAGACCGATTCGAACGGCGGCGTCATCGTCACCGACTGGTACGTCAATCCGAACGTCCAGACCGAGCGGATGAAAGTGACCGTGACCGTGCTCGACCAGGACCTGCGCGCCGATGCGCTGCGCGTCGCGGCGCTGCGCG
The DNA here is from genome assembly GCA_023390675.1 of Pseudomonadota bacterium. Lineage (GTDB taxonomy): Bacteria > Pseudomonadota > Alphaproteobacteria > Sphingomonadales > Sphingomonadaceae > Sphingomonas. Next base: position 3,760 of record JAEWCK010000224.1, on the reverse strand, counting down.
AAGTCAACCGCAACGGCGCCTGGGTCGCGGCCCCGGTGCAGGCGGCGACGGTGCAGAAGCTCGAGGACATCATCCTCACTCGCGCCCGCGACCTGCGCCGCGCGGCGATCGCCAATTGATTTGACGCGGCCCCCGGCCGCGTTCGATTTCGAAGGAAGACAATGAGCTCGTCGCGCTTCAACCCGCTCAAGGCGGATGCGGCGTGGCAGAAGGCGTGGGAAGACAGCCGCACCTTCGCCGCGCGGGACGATTCGCCCAGGCCCAAGAGCTATGTGCTCGAGATGTTCCCCTATCCATCGGGGCGCATCCATATGGGGCACGTCCGCAACTATACGATGGGCGACGTGCTCGCGCGCTTCCGCCGGATGCAGGGGATGGAAGTGCTCCACCCGATGGGCTGGGACGCGTTCGGCATGCCCGCCGAGAATGCCGCGATGGAGAAGAAGGTCCATCCCGGCAACTGGACCCGCGCGAACATCGCGACGATGAAGGCGCAGCTGAAGCGCCTCGGCTTCGCGCTCGACTGGACGCGCGAGCTGGCGACGTGCGAGCCCGATTATTACGGGCACGAGCAGGCGATCTTCCTCGACTTCCTCGACGCCGGCCTCGTCTATCGCAAGGAATCGGCGGTCAATTGGGACCCGGTCGACATGACCGTGCTCGCCAACGAGCAGGTGATCGACGGGCGCGGCTGGCGATCGGGGGCCCTGGTCGAGCGCCGCAAGCTCAGCCAGTGGTTCCTGAAGATCACCCAGTTCGCCGACGAATTGCTCGAAGGCGTCAAGGCGCTCGAGCACTGGCCCGACAAGGTCAAGCTGATGCAGGAGAACTGGATCGGCAAGTCCGAGGGGCTGCGCTTCACCTGGAGCATGTCGAACGGCGATAGTGTCGAAGTTTTCACGACCCGGCCCGACACGATCTTCGGGGCGAGCTTCGTCGCGGTGGCCGCGGACCATCCGATCGCGCAGCAGCTGCAACAGACGGACGCCGAAGTTGCGGCGTTCATCGAGCAGTGCAAGCAGGGCGGGACGACCGCGGCCGAGCTCGAGACGCAGGAGAAATTGGGCTACGACACCGGGCTGACCGTCACGCATCCCTTTGATCCTGCATGGAAATTGCCGGTCTACATCGCCAATTTCGTGCTGATGGACTATGGCACCGGCGCGGTGTTCGGGGTGCCCGCGCACGACCAGCGCGACTTCGAGTTCGCGACCAAATATTCGCTTCCGATCCGCCGCGTCGTCGCCGAGGGCGACAAGACCGATCCCGAATTCCGCGACGGCGAGGCCTGGACCGGGCCCGGCACGCTGGTGAATTCGCACTTCCTCGACGGATTGGACGTGGCCGACGCCAAACGCGAGGTCATCCGCCGCGCCGAGCAGGGCGGCTGGGGCACCGGCACCACCGTGTGGCGGCTGCGCGACTGGGGGGTAAGCCGCCAGCGTTACTGGGGCACGCCGATCCCGATCATCCATTGCGACGCGTGCGGGCCGGTGGGCGTGCCGCGCGACCAGCTGCCGGTGGTGCTGCCCGAGGATGTGAGCTTCGACATTCCCGGCAATCCGCTCGACCGGCACCCGACGTGGAAGCACGTCGACTGCCCGAAATGCGGGAGCGCGGCGCGGCGCGAGACCGACACGCTCGACACCTTCGTCGATTCGTCCTGGTATTTCATCCGCTTCGCCAGCCAGCCGGGCGACAGGCCGTTCGACAAGGCCGTGGCCGAGCAGTGGCTGCCGGTGGGGCAGTATATCGGCGGGGTCGAGCATGCGATCCTGCACTTGCTCTACGCCCGCTTCTTCACCCGCGCGCTCAGGCATATCGGACGGCTCGACGTGGAGGAGCCGTTTGCGGGGCTGTTCACCCAGGGGATGGTGACGCACGAGACGTACAAGTCGCAGGACGGTCGCTGGCTGTCGCCCGAGGAGATCCGCAAGGACAGCGCCGGGGTGGTCGAGATCGCGACGGGCGACGTGGCGCAAGTCGGCCGCATCGAGAAGATGTCCAAGTCCAAGAAGAACACCGTCGATCCCGAGCCGATCGTCGACCAGTACGGCGCGGATGCGGTGCGCTGGTTCATGCTCTCGGATTCGCCCCCCGAGCGCGATCTGGAGTGGACCGAGAACGGCATCGAAGGCGCGTGGCGCTTCGTCCAGCGGCTGTGGCGGCTGTTCGACGGGCTCGAAGCGGCCGAGGGCGAGGACAAGGAGCTGGATCGCAAGCTCCACCGCACGATCGCGGGGGTGGCCGGCGACATCGAGGCGCTGGCGTTCAACAAGGCGGTCGCGCGGCTCTACGAGCTGGTCAATGCGATCGAGCGCGCCCCGGCTTCGGCCTCGCGCGTGGCTGCGATCCGCACGCTCGCACGGGTCGTCGCGCCGATGGTGCCGCACCTTGCCGAGGAGGTCTGGGCGAAGATGGGCGAGGATGGCATGATCGCCGACGCGCCCTGGCCCGCAGTCGATCCGGCGCTGCTGGTCGATGACGAAGTGACGATCGCCGTGCAGGTCAATGGCAAGCTGCGCGATACGCTGGTAATGCCCAAGGGGGCGCCGAAGGAAGTTGTCGAGGCCGCGGCACTCGGCAGCGACAAGATCGTTCGGCTGCTCGAAGGGAAGGCTCCGAAGAAAGTGATCGTCGTGCCCGATCGTCTGGTCAATCTGGTCGCATGAGGCTCGCGGGCCTGCTCGCCGGCGCGCTGGCGCTTTCGGGCTGCGGGCTCCAGCCGCTTTATGGTGGCGGGCCCGACGGATCGGTGCGCGCGGCGCTCTCCGGGGTGCAGGTCGCGCCGATCGAGGGGCAATCGGGCTGGCTGGTCGCCAATGCGCTCAAGGACCGGCTCGAGGCGCAGGGCGCGGCGCGCTACCGGCTCGAAGTCCAGCTCGACGACCGCATCGCGGGGCTCGGCGTCAGGCGCGACGATTCGGTGACGCGCGAGCGGCGGACGCTGCGCGCGCGCTATCAACTGGTCGACTTGTCGAACGGCCAGGTCGTGCTCGACGCGACTGCGGGCTCGGATGCGGGCATCGACGTGGTCGGTAGCGAATATGCGACGATCGCGGCCGAGCAGACCGCGCTCGAGCGGCTTTCGGGGATCGTCGCCGACCAGATCGTCGCACGCGTCGCCCGCTTCGCGCGCTCGCCCGCGGCGGGCGCGAAGTGAAGGCCAACGCGACGCAGATCCGCGCCGCGATCGAGAAGCCCAACCCCGCCACGCGGCTCTATCTGTTCCACGGCCCCGACGAAGCCGGCGCGGCCGATCTCGCGAGCCGGCTCGGCGCGGCGATGGGGCCCGATGCCGAACGCATCGACCTCGACATGAAGGCATTGCGCGACCAGCCCGGGCGGCTCGCCGACGAGGCGGCCTCGCTCTCGCTGTTCGGGGGCGCGCGTTATGTGCGCGTCACGGGAATCGAGGAGGGCGCGCTCGAGGCAGTGACGCTGCTGCTGAACGCCGAGCGCGCGGGCAATCCGGTAGTGGCGATCGGGCCCGGGCTCAAGGCGAGCGGCAAGCTGGTCAAGGCGGCGATCGCGGCGCCCGCGGCGATGGCGCATGCCTGCTACGTCCCCGAAGGGATCGAGGCGACCAGGCTCGCCGCCACCGTGGCACGCGAGCACGGCCTCAGGCTCACCGGCGATGTGCCGCAACGGCTCGCCCTCGCCTGCGGCGGCGACCGCGCGATCCTCGCGCGCGAGATCGAGAAGCTCGCGCTCTTCCTCGACGCCGCGCCCGACCGGCCGCGCGACGCCGACGGTGCGG
>JAEWCK010000259.1 GCA_023390675.1 Pseudomonadota bacterium | reverse complement strand
CCAAGCAGGATGGCACCGAGCGCACAGCGAGTGGCACGCAGTGATTATCGACCAGCTTATTCTGCACGACTTCGGGCAATATGGCGGCCGCGTTGCGGTCGACCTGACGCCGCCCTCGCCCGACCAGCCGATCATCCTGTTCGGTGGGATGAACGGTACCGGCAAGACCACGCTGCTTGACGCGATCCAGCTTTGCCTGTTCGGCCAGCTCGCGCGCCCATCGCGCCGTGAGGGACTTGCGTACGAGCAATTTCTCGATCGCTCGATCCATCGTGGAAATGGAGCGACCAGCGCGTCGATCGAACTGCGCTTTCGCCATATGTCGCACGGCGAGGAGCAGATCTATCAGATCAAGCGGAGCTGGCGGCGCACGGCGAAGACCTGCAAGGACCAGGTCGAGGTCATTCGCAACCATCGCTTCGACGCAATCGCGACCGAGCATTGGGCGGAGCAGGTCGAGGAGTTTCTGCCGTCGAGGATCGCGCATCTGTTCCTGTTCGATGGCGAGCAGATCGAGGCCTATGCCGACCCCCGCAGCGCGGCCGGCCTGATTGAGACCGCTGTCTACAATCTGCTCGGCCTCGATCTCGTGGAGAAGCTCGGCTCGGACTTGTCAGTGATCGAGCGACGCCGTCGGATGGAAGCTCGGCCACAGGAAGAACAGGACCGGCTCAAGCTCCTCGAGCGGGCGCGTGAAGAGATACGCGAGCGCTTCGAGCACTGTCACGCCGCCCATGCCAAGCGCGAAGGCGATCTGGCGCGAGTGGCCGATCAACGCGCCCAGCTCGAGGAGCGGTTCCGCAAGGAGGGCGGCCACCTGTACGAACGTCGGGGCGAACTCGAGCGTCTCGCAACTGCCGCCGAAGCGCGATTCCGGTCGGCCGAACGGGCCTTGCGAGATGTGGCTGCCGGCGCCGCACCCATCCTGCTCGTCGGTCCGCTGCTGCAACGAACGGCTGCGCAGGTGCGCACGGAAGCCCAGTCGTCGCAGGCACGTGCCACCGACCGGCTGCTCACCGAGCGCGACGCGCAGATCATCGATCAAATTGAAAGTCAGAAGCCGCCATCCGAGCTGCTCAAGCTTGTCATGGACTTTCTACGAGAGGACCGCGCGGCCCGCAAACAAGCCATCGAAATCCCGCGCCTCAAAATGAGCGGCCTTGGCCGGGATCGCTTGCGCGAGTTGACGGACGAGGAACTCGACAAAATGCGGGCGACGCTGCCTGCATTGCTCGACGACGTGGAGAGTGCCCGCCGGGCGCTCGAGGACGCGCGCAATCGCGTGGCGGCGGTTCCTTCGGCGGAAGCGCTTACCGCCCTGTCGGCAGAGCGCGACGCGCTCATCGCGCGCGAGGCGGTGCTTCTGGCCGAGCAAAGCGCCGAGACCGATCAGCTCGAGCGGCTGCGGCGGGAGGTGGAGCGCGCGCAGACCGAGATCGATCGATTCGAACAGGACGACAGAGAAGCCCGGCTTGCTCAGGACGACCGCGCACGCGTGCTGCTCCACGTCGGCCGGGTGCGCAACACGCTCGACAAGTTTCGCGATGCGGTCATTCGCCGCCATCTCGCCCGGATCGAGGCGCTGGTGCTGGATAGCTTCCAGCAGCTGCTGCGAAAGAAGACGTTGGTAGCCAATCTGAGGATCGAGCCGGAGACGTTCCAACTCGAGCTCACGGGACGCGACGGCAATCCGCTGCCGCCGGACCGGCTTTCGGCCGGCGAGCGCCAATTGCTTGCGACCTCGATTCTGTGGGGGCTGGCGCGAGCCTCAGGACGGCCGCTGCCTACCGTGATCGACACGCCACTGGGGCGGCTCGACAGCTCCCACCGTCGCCGCCTCGTTACGCACTATTTTCCGCTGGCAAGCCATCAGGTGATCCTGCTGTCCACTGACGAGGAAATCGCAGGCGGTTATTTCGAGGCGCTCAAGCCCTTTATCGGTCGTGTCTATCATCTGCGGTTCGATGAGGAGCGCTCGACGACGCGCGTCGAATCCGGCTATTTCAATGAGCCCATCCATGTCGGTTAAGTCGATCCGCTTTTCCCAGACTGCGCGCGACCAGCTCGCTCGCCTCAAACGCCATACGGGGATCGAGCATATGAATGTGCTCGCGCGCTGGGCGCTATGCACCTCACTGGCTGAACCGATTCCGCCGCCGCCGGCGAAGATTCCCGCGGACAGCAACCTAGAAATGACCTGGGAAGTGTTCGGTGGCCGCTATGCGGATGTTCTGCTCGCACTCGTCAAGCAACGTTGCTTCGAGGACGGTCTATACGACGAAGACGAATTGATCGCCCAACAGTTACGCCTGCACATCCATCGCGGCCTTTCCTATCTCGCCGGCGATCGAAAGCTGCGCAGCATTGCCGATCTTATCGAGCGAGCGGATCGAGCGGCCTAGGCCGGTGCCTCGCATCGATCGCGATCGTACGGCTCTTTTTCGAACCTCGCTGTCGCGCCCTTGGCGATGCGCGATCGAAGACGGCCTGCTCAACCCTGCGCTGGACTTGTTCGACTATGGCTGCGGCAGAGGCGATGATCTTCGCTTGCTCACCGCGGCCGGCTATGCGGCGTCCGGCTGGGATCCCAATCATCACCCTGACGCAAGCTGCGTGTCCGCCGATATCGTCAACATCGGCTATGTGGTGAATGTGATCGAAGCGCCCGGCGAACGCGCCGAGACGTTGATGGCCGCATGGCGCCTCGCGCGGCGCCTCCTGGTGGTGGCAGCACGCACCACGGCCGAAGAGCGCGACCTTGCCCATCGCACGCCCATGGCGGACGGAGTGCTGACCAGCCGCAACACCTTCCAGAAATTCTACGAGCAGCAGGGACTCAAACACTGGATCGAGCAGGTGACCGGCCAAGATGCGATCGCTGCCGCGCCGGGCATTTTCTATGTATTTCGAGACGCAGCGGAGGCAGAGCATTATCGCGCCGCGCGCATGCGGCGGCGGATCGCCACACCTTCGCTAAGCCTGACGGAGCGGCGCTGCCGCGACCACCCCGAGCTTGTCGAAGCGCTGGTCGGCTTCTTCACCGAACGCGGCCGGCTACCGCTTCCCGACGAGCTGCTCGAAGCCGCACAGATTGGCGACGTGTTCGGAAGCATAAAACGAGGGTTTCTGGCGGTTCAGCGGACCAACCCAGACACCGATTGGTCCGCAATCGTCGCAGCGCGGCGCGAGGACCTGTTGCTGTACCTCGCGCTAAGCCGCTTCGAGCGTGGCGCGCGTTGGTCGAGCCTGAGCGAGCCGCTCCAGCGCGATGTTCGCGCCCACTATGGCACCTATGCCGCAGCGCAGCGTCACGCCGAAGCTTTGTTGCTCGAGATCGGCCGTCCTGGAGCGATCGACCGATTGGTTGAAAGCGCACCCGTGGGGAAGGTTACGCCGACCGCGCTCTATGTCCATGTGTCGGCGCTCGACCGCCTACCGCTTCTGTTGCGCGCTTTCGCCGGCTGCGGCCAAGGCTATCTCGGGGCGGTCGAGGGCGCGAACATCATCAAGCTCTATCGGCGCGAGCCGAAGATCTCCTACCTGAGCTACCCCGATTTTGATTCCGACCCTCATCCGGCGCTCGACAACTCACTCAATATCGACCTGCGCGCCTTCCGGCTAAAGCGCCGGCGCTTCGCCGGTCAGCCCAATCCCCCGGTCCTGCATCGCAAGGAATGTTTCGTCGCGGAGGACTATCCGCGTCGGTCCACCTTTGCGCGGCTGACCGGTGCCGAGGAAGCTGCAGGCCTGCTTGAAGACACCACCACCATCGGACTACGGCACGGCTGGGAGTCGGCGCTGGCCCAAAGGGGCTATGTACTGCGGGGGCACCGGCTGGTTCGCAGGCCCTAAACCGGGACCGCAGCCTCGTTGATCAGGCTGACATAGTCGCGCAGGAATTCCTCGATGGAATAGGGTTTGGTGTCGCGCCGTTCGGCAAGATATTCGAAACCGCCGCTGGCATAGGCGTTCATCCGCTTCATGCCATATTCGGTGAGATGATTGTTGCCGTTGCTGGCGTCGACAACCTCCTTGAAGAGTGCGCGCACCGCCGCCTTTTCGGTGACGTCAATGCCCTTGTACTTCATCTCGGCAATGACAAGCAGGCCGATCAGCAGGTGGCTTGCCGCCTTATAGTCGTCGATAAAATAGTCGATGAACTCCTTCGAGCCCGCGCCGCTGATGTGGGTCTCGCTCGACCGCCCACTGGCAAAGCCAGCCATCAGGCAAAAATAATAGAGGTCGAACTTCGACCGGATATGTTGGGTGCGCTCGATCTCGGAGAACCATGCCTCGGCGTCGGTGCGCAGTCGGAACATCGCCATGGATCAGGCCTCCTCTTCCGAGCGGAGCCCGACGCTCATGAAATATTCGCGATCCTCGACCAGCACTGCGGTGTCGGTCTGGGTAACCCCTTGCGCAGGTAGGCCTGGCATGAGCCGCTTGGTGCCTTCGGTCTTGCGGAACATCGTCAGATATTTGACTTTTCCCGCGGCCCTTTCGAGTGCGGGCACGAAACCCTGCCGCTCTGTGTTGATGGTGAAACCGACGAACTGGGTGCAGAGCGAAGGGATCAATCCCCCGATATTGTGCCGGACGTCGGCGTCGATGGGGTTCGCTGGGCTGTCGACCACAAGCGGGAAATTGTTGTTCCCGCGATTGAGCACGCTCATGAGGAATGTGTAGCCGACCGATAGGGTCTGACCGACGCTTGCACCCTCCTGGTCGGCAAGCCGTAGCGACCGATCAATGCGCGCGATCTCAATCGGGTCGTTGACGAGGATACCCTTCAGCCGCTCATTTGCTTCCGCCACCAGCTCATCCTTGATGCGCTTGCGTGCGAGCGTCGCAGCGCGTTCGAGGATATCCTTCAGAAGGTCGGTCTGCTTACGCAGCGTCACGGTCGCCGTAATTTCGGCGATTTTGGTGCCAACCTCGCGCAATTTGCGCTCGAGAAGCTTCAATGAAAAGATCACCGCGTCGTCGGGGTCTCCTTCGCCTTCGATATCGTCCAGAATCTTGCGATACTCGGCATAGGATTTCTGATGCTCCTCGAGCTGGGTCTGCCAGGCCTGGAGCTGCTCATCGCCCTCGTCGATGAGACGCTGCTTCAAGGTTCGGACGAGTTGCTCGGCCTTGTGCTGTGCCCGGCTCGCCGCGCCGAGCTCGCGCAGCTGCGCCGTCAATCGCGCGTCGAGCGGTTCCTCCCCCTGCTTGATCGCGAACTTGTCGATATCCGATTTGAGCGCGTTGATCGTGCCCGACTCTTCCGCATCCAGATAGCGTTTGGACCGCGTGATGATTTCCTGGCGCGCGCCAGGCGTCATGTCGCGGCCGCAGATGCACTCGGCTTCCTCGATCAACTCCTCGAAGAATTGCGCCGACGTGTTTTCGGGCAGGCGCAAATGGTCGAGATTCTCTTTGAGCTCGACGAGCGCGTTGCCGAAGGCTGCGTTGATTGCGAGCGGCATGCGGATTGCGCTCATCGCGGCGCCTGTGGCCGTCAGCAAATCGCGTTCGGCATCGTTGAGCGACTGAAGCGCTTGCGCATGCTCGGCTTGAGTCGATTTCATGCTGGCGAGCCGCTGGTTGATCTTGGCCTCAAGCTCGGCCGCCGCCTTGCTGTGCGTGGCCACCTCGCGCGCTGCGCGGGCCTGTAGCTTCTGCAGCTCGTCGCGCCGCTTGAGCAACGTCGCCTGGTCGTTTTGATAGCGCTGCAACCCAGCGTCGGTCTTCGGTCCGCCGGCACGGGACTTACGGTCCCATTCGGCTTCGGCGAAGTCGGCGACATCAGCCAAAAGATAGAGTTGGCAAAGCGCATCGATCGCCCGGTCGGCTTCAGCCTGCTTGGAATCGAACAGCTCGTCGGCGAACTCGCCATCAAAAATGAAAAGGCGCAGGAACTCGGCCGAGAGGAACTGGTGGACCTCGGGGGACGGCGACCAGCCGCTGACGATGCCGCCGCTGCCGACATTGGTCGTGCGATAGCGCGCCGCGCCATTCTCGAAATCGAGCGTGAGCTCGAACGTCAGCGGCCGACCATTGACCAGCAGCTTGACGATGAACTGCCCCTCGGCGCGGGTGTCGAGCCGGCGGCGCAATGCCCGGATCCGATCCGCCGGCCAATTCGCGGCATCGTTGCTCAAGGTGGCCTTGATCAGCTCGAGCGTCGTGGTCTTGCCAGTGCCGTTGGGCATCTGAATCAACGCCACTTTTGCCGGCGTGCCGTCGGCCTCGAGCAGATTAATGTCGACGTCGGGCGTGCGCAGTCCCTTGCTCGACCATCCGGCGAGATCAATCCGCATCCTGGGCATCCCCGAGGTTCAGCGCCTGGCGCACTTCGTCATAGAATTGCGCCTTGGCGTCGCGGCTCAGTTCGCTGTCGCTCATCTGCGTGAGCCAGGCGAGCAAGCGATTGGCTACCGCATCGGCCTGCCCCGCTTCGCGTGCGGCGGTGCGCACCGCTTCGGACAGTGCAGAATCAAGCGCCATCGTTCTTGTCCCTCCTGGTCTTGGCGAGCTCGGTCAGCCACGCGCACCGCTCCTGATCGGCATTGGGTATCGTATCGCCAGGCGCCGGCGGACGCACGAAATCAATGACGAGCGCGCGCTTGTCGGGCGCACTCGGGTCCGTGCGCAAGACCCGGCCGATGCGCTGGATCGTTTCGAGCTTGGCGCGCGCGGAAGCGAACAGAACAACGGTGGACAGCGAACGGATATCGATGCCCTGGCTGATCCGGTGGCAGGTGATCAGGCAATCGATCTCGCCCGCGGCAAAGCTCACCAGATGCGCTCGGTCATCCTCGGCATAATAGGTCCGGTAGCGATGCGTGTATCGATCCACGATCGTGAGGATGAGTGCGCCATATTCCTTGGTTTCGACGAACAGGATGGCCCGGCTCAGCCACTCGGGATGCGCCTTCACATGTTCGGCAAATACGGCCGGCTTCATTTCCGCGGTTTTGTAGACTTTGGCGATCTCGGTCCAAAGCTCCTCGTCGCGCATCGGATTACCCTCATGCGCGCGCGCGGCTTTTTTCGCATAGACGGCGGCAAGGCGCTCCCGGTCACCGTCTGTCAGATCATAAGGCAGCGGCAGATAGTCGAACTCGCTCAGAACACCGCGGCGGATCGCTGCCTCGAGCGGAAACTCATAAAGCGTCTTGCCGAGCGCTGCTTGGATGAACGCGTTGCCGACTGCGTCGTAGGCGCGATCGGGCGTTGCACTCAGCCCAAGGCGCCAGGCGAAGGCTTTGTGCGCGCCTTCAAGGTTGCGGACGAGCGACGGAGTGCCGAGGCCATGGACCTCGTCATGCACGATCAGCATCCTCGACTTGGCTTTCGCCGGCAGCCGCGACAGCAGCTTGTGGAGCTGCTCTCGCGAGATCACGATGAGCGCATGATGCGGGTCGAGCGCAAACTCGCCGAGCTCATGGTGCCGCTCGAAATGCTTGTAGACGAGCCAGGCTGGCTTTTGGCGCAATGCCCAGCCATCGAGCTCGCCCGCCCATTGGTCCAACAGGTCGGTGCCATCCATAGTGATGATGGCGCTGTCGATCTGACCTTCCGCTATCAGTCGCTCGAGTATTTTGATCGCAGTACGGGTCTTCCCGGTTCCCGTCGCCATTTCGAGAATGCCGGCACGAGCCTCGATGAACGCTGCGACGGCTTCATCCTGATGCCGCCAGCGCGGATCGGGGCCGGAGGCCGAGCTTTCGCTTATGCTCGGTGCCGCCGGCGCTTCGCGCAACCGTCGCGGCGCACGGCTGCGCAGCCGGTCGAGCACTTCGCCTTTGGGCGCAAGAACGCTCAGCCCTTCCGCGAGACCATTCCAGGCCTCCTCGAACTGCTCGATCTTTACCGCCACCCGTTCGGCTTCGCTAGGCAGCCAGCTGCGATACACATCGATCGATTCATAATTGCGCCGGTGCCCACCGAGGGTTTCGTTTGCTGAGCCGGTGAAGGCGACGGTCCGCTCGTCGGGAAAGTCGAAAATCCCGATCTTCTCGTGGAAAATGCCAGCATCTTCGACATGCTCGGCGAAGGCGAACCGCAATTCGAGCCGGTCATTGGCGACCAGCCAAGCAAAGATCTGTGCCCGCAATCCCAGATCGGAAGGCGTCTCGAGAAGCGCTGCAATCGCCTCCAGGATCTTGTCGACGAGCATGGCGCGGAAGGCATCGCGCTGCTCGGCCGAGCCCAGGGTCCGCAAGGTTTCGCGATCCATGTCGGACAGCTCGGGCGAAGCAATCAGCTGGACTTTGAGACCGTCCTCGAGCGCAACCCGAGGCAGGGCGTCGGTCCAGCTCAGCAGCGCGGAAGTCGAGAAATAGCCGACGGCACGCCGATAGCGTCGCGCCTCACGCATACAGGGCTGAAAGAAGCCGGACGCGAGATCATCGCGCCCGCTGCGGTAATGGCCCTTCAACTGATCGATCACCGTCATGCCGCACGGTTTGCCCCATCATTCGTCAAGAAGGCCAGCGGCAAGCGCCTCGCGTCGCGCATTTTCCGACTCGCGCCGATGCTCACGCATCAAGCGGGCAATGATGTCGTCATCATCTTCATCGCCGTCCGGGTCTGCCAGCGCTTCGCCCAACGGGCGGTCGCCGAGGAGCGCGGCCAACCGCTCGCGCGATGCCCATCCGCCCGTCGCGCGAAGCGCTTCAGCTGCCAACTGCTCTCCAAGGGGACTGTCCCAGTCCAGCGTGCCGCACCGTAGGAGTTCAGCTTCGAGCATATGCGCAATCTGTGCTGCGTGGGGCGTAACTGGGTGTGCGAGCAACCGCTCGTCACCGACGGGACCCGCAGGTGTCGTCACACACCCAAGCGCTACCATTAGCGCAAGAAGGCCCTGGCCCCCTGCTGCGTCCAGGCGGCGGCCAATCATCCGATTGACCAAAAGCCAATTGAGCGCGCCGCGCTCTGTCGCAATCCGGCAAGCGGCAAGAAGGCGGTCCAGCTCCGGCCGGCTCTCGACCGCTGGCTCGCGGCCGGTCACGACGATTTCGAAGCGCCCCTTTAGCCGCGCAAGCGAAGTCCATTGTTCGCGTTGAATGGCATCGATTGGCCAAGCGTCGATCGATGCGACGCTGAGCAGAGAATGAAACAGCGGCTCCGGCGCTTCGAAACGAGCCCAAGCGCAGAGGCGATATTCTGCGGCGGGCGTCCAGAACGGATAGGTCCCCCAAGCCTCTCCCGCTTTCCGCGCAAACGCATAGGCGCGCGCCTGAGCCTCGGTAAGGAGAAAGGGCAGTGCCACCTGACGCATGCTGTCCTCGTCGAGCAACTGCTCGGGCAGCGCGTACACACCGGGCAGGACACGCAGAAAAAGGTCGGGCCTTCCCACCAGGACCCACGCGATGCTGCTTCGGGCACGGCCGGGCATCAGGATCGACGCACCATCGCGATAAAGGTCGCCGACGAGTGTCGGACCGCGCTCGAGCAACGCCTGCTGGAGGCAACCCGCAATGGTGGCGGGATCGACCGGTTCGGCGGCTTGCGCCGGGCCCGCGCCGAGTGCCTGCTGAGAAGCTCCCGCGCCTTGGCCGACCGCAATCCACAGCCCCTCCTCGACTTCTATGAAGAGGTGCGGAGCATCTTCCATGACGATTGCCAGGTCGCGCAAGGAGCAGTCGTCTTCATCGCGGTGAATGCGATAGGCCTCACCAAGGTCGTACAGCGACATGGATCGGCGACTGCTCGCAAGAATACGATGAAGGCGAACCGCACGCCGCAAGCGCGGGCGTGGCCGATCTTCAAACAGATATCCTTCGAACAAGGTAAGGTCGGTTTCGAGGCAAATGGCTGCGGCAGCGAGTGCCGGGTCCACACCCCCGTCGACATCGGCCAAGGCAAGCGGCAGGCAGCGTTCGGCCACATCGTCGCGCAGCCGCGTGCCGAGCGCGACGACCGTTTCCGCATCGCAAGCACGCGAAAGAAAGCCATGCCGCATGGCGGTGCTGGTTCTAGCGAGCCAGTCCGACAGGTTCATTTTGGCAATGTCGAGCGCGAGCGTGAGAATCGGAGGGAGCTCTCGCCGGATCTGGGAGCTGTCGCGCGCAGCAAAGGCGATATAGGGGACCGCACGCTGCTGCCAGAAACGCTCTGAGGCTTGCTCGATCAGCTGCACAAAATGCGTGCCTTTGAGCTTTGATGCCAGTTTGCGGATCGCTTTCGCCTCAACTTGCCGAATTCGCTCGCGAGTCACGCTGTAGGTTTCGCTGATCTCCTCGAGCGTCTCGATCTGACCGTTTTCCATGCCATAGCGACGGATCAAGACGGCACGTTCGCGTGCCTCGAGCTCAGGCATTGCCCAGTCGAGCAGCTCGACCAAACCCACCTCGCGAGGCGGAAGCGATCTCAGCACGCCCAGTATCCGATCGGCGAGCGCCCGCCGCTCCCCTTCGGGAGTTCCGAACAGCAATGCGCAATCGTCCAGCAGGAGTACGGGATCGTTGCACTCGCGTGCCAGGAGGCGGACCACCGCCGCTTGGACAAGGCTTTCAAGTTCGAGCAGCGACTTGCGTCCGAAATTCGGCTTTCGCATGAACTCGGCGCGAATGGCAGCGCCGCCGGTGAGCAGCGAGGCCGCTGGCTGGCGCATGAGCATGCCCTGAGTCATCGCGTTGGACAGCCGCGTCGAAGGCATTTGTCCATGTAGCGCTTGGGCGAAGGTCAACTCGGCAAGCCGATCGATCAGCATATCGAATCTATCACTTTCGTCTGCAGAACGTTCGGGCGCGAATTGCTCCGGCTCGAGATCGCACGGCTCGCCGACCGCGCGTGCTTCGACAAATTGTGAAACAAGGGCTTCGAGCTCGTTGGCCGTACCTTTGCCGAAAGCCCAAAGATCCCGCATGAACAGCGCGCGTGCTGCGGGGCCAGCATCGACATAGTCACCAACGGTGACGCATGGCATCGTCTGCTCGCGTACGCCTCGCTCGATCGCATTGCGCAAACGCACCGATGCCGGCCCTGCGGCAACCAACGCCTCGATTGCGACGGCACGGGCAGCCGCAATTCGCGCCGCAGCCTCGTCATCGGTCGGCAAAGTACCGACGCGAGCAGAGGCACGTGGCGCGAAGTGCATCAGGCCGCCCGGCTGTCGTTGGCGGGTCGCGGCTGCTCGAGGAAGCTCTGATAGGCCTTGGCAAGGTAGAACATGCGGGGCGGCCGTCCCTTGCCGCGCCCACCGGCATGGTTGCTGACGATTTCGGCTACGAAGGCGTCAAGCATGGCGATGGTGAAGAGATCGGCGGAAGCTGGGTTCAGGCTGAGCTCGGATTGAGACTGGTCGGCAAGCCACCCGTTGAACGCGGCAATCTTGGCGCTAGCGACTGCCGGGTCGAGCGCGGCGTCACCGAGTTTGGCTCGAATCCGTTCGATCGACGTCAGCTCGAGAGCTTGCGCCTCGTCAAAGGAAAGGCCGGCGTTCACCGACAAGTCTGCCTCGGGGAAATAGGGCCGCAGCCTCGCGACGAAGTCATGGACGTCGGTAAAGTCCCCGGTCTGCTCGGTCATCCGCGCGATGTTCGCTGCCAGCAGGCGCGTGATCGCGGCATCGCCGGCACGCGCCAAATGGCCCAAAGCCTCGAGCAGCCCCCGTTCCGCATCGCTCGGGCCCTCGCCTTCGGGCTTATAGCCGATGTCATGCTCAATCTCATTCCAGACATGGGCCATCATCGAGCAAATCTGAATTTCACAGCTCGCGCCGCGCAGATTTTCGTAGTTGCCGACCAGTTCGGTCTCGGGAAGGTGAACCTGGCAGTGCGTGGCACGATAGAATTGTCCGTCCGCCGGCTTGAGCTTGTCCTTGCGATCGATATCGACGCCGCCGCCGTCGGGGCCGCAAAACAGCGCGGCGATTGCATCAGCAACCCGATCCTCGTCTTCGGGCCGATACGTCGCCACCCTGACGCCGGCAAAATCGCCGATCTGCGCAAACACCTCATCGACCGATGCGTAATTCTTGTCTCCGCGACGGGCAAAACGCCGGAGCTTGCCCTCGAAGCTTTTCACTGTCTTGGTCCGCGAGGTGACTTGGGCCCGGATCGCATTGTCTTCGACGATCGCAGTACGGCACAAGTCAGCGACCCGGCTCGCGAGTTTGATATACCGGTCTCGCTCGCGATCATAACGCGCGACTGCCTCGGCGATTATAGTCTCTGCAAAGGGCACAAGCTTCTCCCCGTCCTGCCAAGGTGCCGCTTTGCGCGCGCCCTGTCGACAGGATTGTCCTCCTGTTGGTGATAGATAGAGTCGTTGACTGACTGCCCGGTTAAGAGTGCGATTTGCTGAGAACGCGGGCGCGATCAGTTACGGGTCAGGGCTGCTCGACAGTCTAAGCACACGACCATGAACGACATAACCAAGGCACCTGTGACGCTGACTCGTGAGGCACTTTACGAGCTGGTCTGGCAGCAGCCGATGATTCGGCTTGGCGAGCAGTTCGGCGTCAGCGGTAACGGTCTCGCAAAAATCTGCAGACGCCTGGACATTCCTTATCCGCCCCGAGGCCATTGGGCCAAAAAGGCAGCGGGCAAGAAGGTCGTCGTCACCGTCTTGCCTCCCGCAACTCCCCGCGTTCCTGATCGCGTCACCATCACCCCATGGTCTTCGGAGGCTGAGCAGGCGCCAGAGGTGACCGCAGCGCTTGCCGCAGCCGCCATCGCCAAGCCGCCACTTCTAGTGAACGAGCGCTTGGCTCGACCTCATGCGATCATCGCGAAATGGCTCGCAGACCATGAACGCCGGGCCAAGGAAGCGCGAGCCGAACGCGACAGTTGGCGGCGTAACCTGATGATGCCCACGCCGTTCACCGATATCGATCGCAGGCGTCATCGCATTCTGGATGCACTCCTGAAATCGCTTGAACGCGAGGGGATCGGCCTGTCCGACGAAGGGCGCTGGCAACTCACCGCGACGCGCGGCGGAGACGCAATCGAATTTCAGCTCCGTGAACGGTTCAAGCAGGTGCGACGCCTGCCCACTGCGGACGAGAAGCGGTGGAATTCGTCGCGCGCGTTCGTGCAGGAGCTCCAACCGACGGGCACGCTGATGTTCGAGATCAAGACCTACCTGCCGTCGGGGCTTACTCGGATGTGGCGGGAGACGGAGGAGAAGCCGCTGGAGGAAGCGCTGGCGTCCATTCTCCAGACGATGCTGGCCGCGTTTCCGCTTCTGGAAAGGCGGCGGCTGGAACGCGAGGAAGAGTCTCGACGGTATCAGCTTGCAGAGCAGCGGCGGCGCGAGGCCGAACAGGAGCGCAAGCGCGAGGACGGCCGCTGGCGCCGCCTTCTCGAATTTGCCGGCGACTGGCGCGATGCAACGCTTGCCCGCGATTTCGTTGCTGCCATCAAGGAACAGCAATTCGAAGGCACACAGCTCATTGGCGGGCGTTCCGTCACGGACTGGCTTGCTTGGGCCGAAGCCCAGGCATTCGAGCGCGATCCAATGAATGAAGGCGCTGAGCCGATCTTCGAGTCGATCGCCGGGGTCCAGAGCTGGACGTACCGAGACTAGCAGGACGAGTCGGGCGAGCACCGCTTCGCCTCGACGAAAGCCCTGAGACTAGCCATCACCACCAGCCTCCTGCGCCCCACCTTGATGGTCTCGATTTCGTCGGCGCCAAGTAGCCCGTAAAGCGTCGAGCGACCTATGCCGAGCATGGTCGCGGCTGTCGTGATGGGTACGACCAGCAGTTCGTGCTCGGCGATCTTGTGCTTTGCCTTCGTCATCCGCAATCTCCCAAGCACATCCCGTGCTGAGATGAGGACAATCGAAGTATGATTTTCCCCTAACGGCGAAACAGCCCTTCCGGGATGTCATGGAATAGAATGAGAAGCGTTGAGACTTGCCTTAGTTTCCGATTCTTGATACTGTAGTTTTCTTGTTGGTATCTGCTTTATCTACTCCACAGACTCTTGCTTGATATCATATATTTGAACTGATAGTTCGAGTACTCTTCTGGCACCATTTCCTCACTAGCGATTCCCGCGCCCGCTCAGATCGGGGCTTTTCGCCCGGCGATAGATCAGGTCGAAGCTCGGCGACCATTTGCCGTCGGCGCCCAGCGCCTCGCCCGATTGGCGTATCGATCCGTCGGGGAGCGGCTCATAGCGCATCCGGGTGCGCTTTCCCCACTCGCCTTCGAGCACGAGCGCATTGCCCTGCATCCCGCCCTGGAATTCGACCCAGGCGCCCGACGAATCGACCCAGGTCTGGCGCCAGCCCTTCTGGCCCGGCACCCATGCGCTGAGGCTGCCGCCACCGGGATTGGCGAGCGGCATCCAGTTCTCGCGGATCGCACAACCGGCATAGACGCTCTCGATCAGGCTGTGCGCGACGAGCTTGTCGGGCTGCTTCGCCGGATAGACGTCCCACCGCCCGATCCAGAAATCGAGCTGGTGGCTCTCCGGCGCGGCGCAAGCGGGCGGCTGCGCGGCTTGCGCCGGAGCGGGAGGCGCAGTCTGAGCCTGGACCGTCGTCGCGGCGCCGAGGAGCAGCACCGATAGAATCATCTTCTTCATTCCTTTTCCTCCCTGCGAACAAGGCGAGGCTAGCATTGCGGCCAGGCAGCCGCCGAGCGCCGCTCGGGACGTTCGTACGGCCAGACGAGGCCGTTCGCGACAAAGCGGGCGGGCAATGAAAAGGGGCGACGCTCGCGCGCCGCCCCGAGGCATTCGGATTGCGAGGACTAGAAGTCGACCTTGGCGCCGACGCGGAAATAGCGGCCGATAACGTTCGGCTGCGCCCAGGCCGGGTTGTACCGCGGCGTGCCATAGGCTGCGCTCACGTCGAGCGGCGCCTTGATGTCGAGCACGTTGAGCGCATTGGCATAGAGCGTGAACCGATCGGCGATCCTGACGCGCGCCGAAAGGTCGAAGTTCCAGATCGCCTCGCTGCGGCACTGCGCGGCGATCGTCGTGCCCTTATACGCCTTGATGCCCTGCCCGCCGATGAAGGTGCAGTCGTTCTCGCCATAGTCGACTGCGTTCAGCCCGAACGGACTCGTGTAATAGACCACGCCGGTGATGCTCGCATCGCCGAAGTCGATCGTGTTGGCCCAGGTGGCGCGCCACTTGGG
>JAEWCK010000248.1 GCA_023390675.1 Pseudomonadota bacterium | reverse complement strand
GACGTAGACCATGCCGGCGCGAAGGCGCGGGGCGACGCGCTTGACCGCGGCATCGTCGCCGAAGACGACCGCGGAGAGGCCGTAATCGGTGTCGTTGGCGATGCGGACCGCATCCTCCTCGCTGTCGTACGGGATGATCGTGACGACGGGGCCGAAAATCTCCTCGCGCGCGATCGTCATTTCGTTGGTGACGCCCGAGAACAGGGTCGGGCGCGTGAAATAGCCGGTCTCGATGCCGTCGGGGCGGCCGGGGCCGCCGGCCTCCAATGTCGCGCCTTCCTCCATGCCCTTGGCGATGAGGCCCTGCACCTTGTCGAACTGCGCCTTGTTGACGAGCGGGCCGATATGGCGGCCGTCCTCGGCGGGATCGCCGACCTGCGTCGCGAGCATCATCTGCTTCGCGAGGCCCACGATCTCTTCCTGCTTGTCGCGCGGGACGAGCAGGCGGGTGGGGGCGATGCAGCTCTGGCCGGAGTTCATCAGCACGCTCATCAGCGTGCGCTGGACCGCCTGGACCGGATCGGCGCCTTCGAGCACCACGCTCGGCGACTTGCCGCCCAGTTCCTGATGGACGCGCTTGACCGTGTCGGCGGCGTTCTTGGCGACGAGCACGCCGGCGCGGGTCGAGCCGGTGAAGCTCACCATGTCGACGCCCTTGTGCGTCGAGAGCGCGGTGCCGACGCCGGGGCCGTCGCCGTTGACGAGATTGAACACGCCTGCGGGCACGCGGGCGGCGTCGAGCACTTCGGCGAAGATGACGGCGCAGCTCGGCGCCTCTTCGCTGGGCTTGAGGATCATCGTGCAACCCGCGGCGAGCGCGGGGGCGACCTTGGAGACGATCTGGTTGAGCGGCCAGTTCCAAGGGGTAATCATCGCGACCACGCCGATCGGCTCGTGGACGACGAGGCTGGTGCCGATCCGCTCTTCGAATTCGAAGCTCCTGAGCGCCGCGATCGCCGCCTTGAAATGGCCGATGCCCGAGCCGACCTGCGCAGTGCGGGCGAGCGCGATCGGCGCGCCCATCTCCAGGCTGATCGCCTCGGCCATGTCGGCCGCGCGCGCCTTGTATTCGTCGAGGATGCGTTCGATCAGCGCGATGCGTTCTTCGACCGAAGTGCGCGAGAAGCTTTCGAACGCGCGGCGCGCGGCGGCGACGGCCTTGTCGACATCGGCGGCCGAGCCGAGCGTGATCTCGGTGACCGGCGCCTCGGTCGCGGGGTTGATGACTTCGTGGCGCGTGCCACCTTCGCTCGCCACCCATTGCCCGTCGATAAACTGCTTCAAATGGCTCCGCATCGCGCTCTCCGATTCTCGAACTTCGGGTATGGTGAGCGTGGGCCGACGTTGCAAGCTATCCGGGCTGGACCATGAAGATCTCGCCCGTAATGTCGACGAGGTAGAGATTGCCCGCGCCATCGACGCCGAACGAGACGAGCGCATCGATCGCGCCGGCGTCGGGTGCGAAATCGGCATTTCGGCGCTCGTAGCTCGCGGCGGGGAACATCTGGCCCTGGACGAGCTGGGCGGCGGGAAGCGTCCAGATATGCCCCCGCACATAATCGCCGAAGACATAGCTACCCTGCAGCGACGTCACCGGCCCGCGATAGACATAGCCGCCGATGATCGTGTTGCCCTGCCTGGGTCCCGTACCGTGATCGTATTGCGAGACCGGGGGCGTGGTTCCCGCGGGCGCAGTGCCGGTGAAGGGCTGGGTGCCTTCGAGATAGTGCCAGCCGAAATTGAGCCCCGGCTGGTCGATCGGGGCGAGATCGATCTCCTCGATCCGGCTCTCGCCGACATCGCCGATGATCAGCCGGTTGCCGTCGAAGCTGTTGCGGAAGGGATTCCTGAGGCCATAGGCGAAGATGTAAGGATCGCCGCCGCCGCCGATGAACGGATTGCCGGGCGCGGGGGCGAAGGGCGTCGCCGAGCCCGGCGTGGTGTCGATCTTGAGCCGCAGGATCTTGCCGAGGCGAAGATTGACGTTCTGCGCATTGTTCGGCGGGTCGCCCCCGCCGCCGCCATCCCCGATCGCGTCGTAGAGATAGCCGTCGGGCCCGAACGCGATCCAGCCGCCATTGTGATTGTTGTTCGCCGAATGCGGTGTCGACAGGACCAGCCGCATCGCGCCGGTGGACGTGTTGTATTCGCGGATCTCGACCGCGCCGGCCGCGCCGGTCGCGTGGACGAAGACGATGTTCGAGGTGGCATAATCGGGGCGCGGGGCGAGCCCGAGCAGCCCGCGTTCGCCGTCATTGGTGAGCCCGGCGACGGTGAGAATCCTGGTCCTGGCGCCGGTCGCGGGCGTGAGCAGCCAGACGCCGCCGGTACGCTCGACGACGAAGACACGCGTGGCGTCGCCGGGCACGGCGACAACGTCGATCGGCTGATCGAATCCGGTGCCGACGCGCTTGACTGCGATCCCTTCGCGCGTGTCGGTGACCGTGATCGCGACATTGAGCATGCTCGACAGGCTGCCGTCGCTCGCCCGGAGCTGGACCTGATAGACATTGTCTGCATCGGCGTCGCGCGGGGTCTCGAAGCTCGGCGCGGTGGCGAAGCTCAGCGCGCCCGCGGACGTGATGCTGAACAGCGCCGAGTCCGCGCCGCCGGCGATCGAAAAGGTGACGGGGTTGCTCTCGGCATCGGTCGCGGCGGCCTGATAGGCAGCGACAATGTTCTCGGCGACGCTTGCGGTTGCCGCCGACGTGAAGGCGGGCGCAGTGTTGGCGGTCGGCGTGGGAGTCGGCGCGGGCGAGCCTCCGCCGCTGCTGCACGCCGCGAGGAAGAGTAGACCCAGTGAGCCCGGCACGATGCGCATGGAGGTTCTCCCATGAACCTCGTGCCGCAACGCGGCTGTGACGCACGCGTTCCGAAACGCTGCGCGCCGAAGGTGCTTAATGCAGCGCGAGCCAGAGATTGTAGAGGCTGGTCGCGGTCAGCACGATGCCGACGAGCAGCATCAGCGTCTTGGCCGGCACGCGCTTGGCGAGCATCGCGCCGAAGGGGGCGGCGAGCACGCCGCCGATCAGCAGCCCGATCGTCGCGAGCGTGAATGCTCCCCAGCCGAGCTGGGTGATGAAGGTCGCGGAGATCGTGGTAGTAAGGAAGAATTCGGCGGTGTTGACCGTGCCGATCGTCATCCGCGGGCTCGATCCCTGGACGAGCAGGTTCGACGTGACGACCGGACCCCAGCCGCCGCCGCCCGCCGCATCGAGGAACCCGCCGACGAGCCCGAGCGGCTCGACGATGCGCGGATTGCGCTCGTGCACCATCTTGTGGGTGCTGCGCCACAGCAGATAGAGGCCGATGCTGGTCAGATAGACGAGGATGAACGGCTTGGCGGTCGAGGCGTGGATGTTCGACAGGACATAGGCGCCGAGCGCACCCCCGATGACGCCGGGGATCATCAGCCGCAGGAAGAGCTTCCAGTTGACGTTCTTGTGCAGCGCGTGGCTGATGCCGGAGACCGCGGTGGTGAAGGTCTCCACCGTATGGACTCCGGCCGAAGCCGCCGCGGGAGGCACGCCGAGACTGAGCAGCAACGTGTTCGAGATCACGCCGAACGCCATGCCCAGCGCGCCGTCCACCATCTGCGCGGCGAAGCCGACGGCGATGAAGGGGAGCAGCAACGCCAGGTCCAGTCCGAAGATCATCCGTGCCCCTTGCCTGCCATTGCAGGGCTGGAATGCCGCGGGGCACGATACCCGACAAGATACATAGTGTTTAGCCGGGACAAGCCCGGGGCGGGGTGTTCTGGAAATCGGCTTCCATGTGCACTAAATGGACGCGGCAAAGGGGAACCGGCCATGTTCCGTCGCTTGAAGGCGTATCTCGATTCGATCCGTGCGCGCGATCCCGCGCCGCGCAGCCACGCGGAGATCCTGCTCTATCCGGGCGTGTGGGCGCTCGCTTATCATCGCGTCGCGCACCGGCTATACAGGAACGGCTGGTTCTTCCTCGCGCGTTGGGTCAATCACTGGTCGCGCTGGCTGACGGCGATCGACATCCATCCGGGCGCGACGATCGGCCGCAATTTCTTCATCGACCATGGCTTCGTGGTGATCGGCGAGACCGCAGAGATCGGCGACGACGTGACGATCTACCAATGCGTGACGCTGGGCGGCACCAACCCCGACAATGGCGTGGCGGGCAAGCGCCATCCGACGATCCTCGATGGCGTGATCATCGGATCGGGCGCGCAGGTGATCGGCCCCGTCACGGTCGGCCAGCGCGCGCGGATCGGCGCCAACGCAGTCGTCACCAGGGACGTGCCCGAAGGCGCGGTGATGGTCGGCATCCCGGCCAGGCCGACCCTGCTCGAGGCGGGGACCTGGCAGAAGGACTTCGTACCCTATGGCACGCCGTGCAGCGAGCTGTTCGACCCGGCGACGCAGAAGCTGGAGATCATGCGCTGCGAGCTCGAGACGATGCGCAAGCGCCTCGACGCTTTGCTCGCCGAGCAGGACGAGGAGCGCCGCGATCGCGCCTGAGGCTTTCCGCTGAATGGGGACGGTGACGCCGCTCCCGATCGCCCGGCCGTCGCAGGTGGGCTTCGAGCGCATCGAGCTGACGCGCATCCTCGATCTCTACGGACGGATGGTCGCCGCGGGGCATTGGCGCGATTATGCGATCCAGTTCGATCACGACGCCGCGGTGTTCGCCGCGTTCCGCCGCGCCGCGGAGCGCCCCGAATACCGGATCGAGAAGCGTCCTGCGCTGCGCAACCGGCAGGGGATGTGGGCGCTGGTCAACGAGGCTGGGATGACCCTGAAGCGCGGGCACGAGCTGGGCCCGGTGCTCGCGCCCGTCGAGCGGCGACTGATGAAGCTGGTCGGCGACTAACGCGCGTTCAGGCTGCGCAGCGCAAGGATCATCGCGGCGACGAGGCATCCGCCGAACAGCGCGCCTTCCAGCCCACCGGTGACTGCGCGGCTGACGGGGCCGAAGCCGGTCTCGCCGAACAGCGCGCCGACCTGGTCGAGCCGCAGTCGCGAGCCCGGGAAGTTGCGGGCGAGCAGGTCGAGGCTGCCTCCCAGCATCCGGCCGCCGAGCAGGGCGATGACCACG